>CALMUU010000210.1 GCA_937872965.1 uncultured Actinomycetes bacterium | reverse complement strand
GTTCCACCCATGGTGTAATGCAGCGCAGGATAAATGCGCATGGGCATTTCGTACGGGTTCTCTCCGGTAATACGTTCATACATTTGGAAAAGGTTTCCGTAACGCTCTTCAATGACGTGTTTGCCTAAACGTGAAATGGCGTCGGAAAAATCAAGGTAGACACCATTCTTTAATGGTCCGACTCCACGACCTTCATCAACAACAGTTTTTGCGTTACGAGAAGCAATGTCACGTGGTACCAAGTTTCCGAATGCCGGATATTTACGTTCTAAGTAATAGTCCCGTTCGTTTTCAGGAATGTCAGCAGCTGCTCGATCGTCGCCAACGGCCACAGGAACCCAAATGCGGCCATCGTTGCGCAACGACTCACTCATCAAAGTTAACTTCGATTGGAAGTCATCACTCGCAGGAATACAGGTGGGATGGATTTGTGTATAACAAGGGTTCGCAAAGAATGCACCCTTCTTATGTGCGCGCCATGTTGCCGTGACGTTGCATCCCATTGCGTTAGTCGAAAGATAAAACACGTTGGAGTATCCGCCGGTCGCCAAAACCACCGCGTGAGCCGAGTGCGAAGAGATCTCTCCACTGATGAGATCGCGAACGACGATTCCTACCGCACGACCATCTTTTTTTACAACATCGAGCATTTCTGTGCGAGGAAACATCTCCACATTCCCCAGCGCAACCTGATGGGCAAGTGCTTGATAAGCACCAAGGAGTAATTGCTGGCCGGTTTGACCGCGTGCATAGAAAGTTCGAGATACCTGCGCGCCACCAAAACTTCGATTGTCCAGCAGTCCTCCGTATTCACGAGCGAAGGGAACTCCTTGGGCAACACATTGGTCAATGACATTGACACTTTCTTGAGCAAGTCGATGAACATTGCTTTCACGTGCGCGAAAGTCTCCACCTTTTACGGTGTCGTAAAACAATCGTTGAACGCTGTCTCCGTCATTCTTATAGTTCTTCGCTGCATTGATTCCGCCCTGTGCCGCAATCGAGTGTGCACGACGTGGTGAATCTTGAAAGCAATATGCCTTAACTTTGTATCCCAGTTCTGCCATCGTGGCAGCAGCGGATGCACCTGCGAGTCCGGTACCCACAACAATGACGGTGAACTTGCGCTTATTCGCAGGATTAACAAGTTTTGATTGAAACTTATGGTTTTCCCACTTATCGGCCATAGGACCTTTGGGTTCCTTTGCATCGAGTCGCGGTGATGAAGTTTGTGACATGAGAATGTATTCCTTAATTTCCGACAATGCCGAGTTGAATCGCGATCGGGAAGCTGACATTTCCTACAACGATCAGTGCTGCAAATCCTCGCGCAAACCAGCGTCGAGCTGAGTTATATTTTGGATTATTGATTCCCAGCGATTGAAAAATCGACCATGCTCCATGGGCGAGGTGGAAACCCAGCGCAATATTTGCCACGACATACAAAACTGTTACAGGGACCCGTTGCAAGGATGCCGTTACGTTACGGTACGCTTCACCGCGCTCGAACCCCGGATTAGCGAATCCCCATGTAAGGTCAGCCAAGTGCCAAAACAGGAAAAGGAAAATAATGATTCCGCCCCAACGCATTGTGCGGGATGCAAAACTCGCGGCAATGTAATCACGCGGTGACTGGTATGCATTCTTGCTACCACGGGCGCGCCGGTTTTGAATCGTTAAGGCGTATGCTGCATGAAAGTGGACAATAAAGGCAACGATAAGCACAGAGCGAACTGCCCAGAGAAGAACAGTGCGGGGAAGAAGAGGCTCGCCCATTTCCCGAAGAAATTCTGCATAGTGGTTAAAAGTTTCTTCTCCCAAATACATTTTGAGATTTCCGGCCATGTGCGAAAGGATGAAGCCCATGAGGACGACACCCGAGATTGCCATTGCGTATTTTTTTCCAACAGATGTGCGGTAAAAAGCAATAGGCCAAGCAAGTGTGCGTACAGGTTTCTTCCTCAGTGGCGATACCTGTGTGTTCATGAAGCCCAACTTTCTCGCTTGTATTGGCGCATTTCCTATTTCAACATTACTTGGAGCAGACAAAGGGAATGAAACTCTCGTGCTTGCAACTTTCTTAGATCTTCGAACCTGAGTTGCCCGTAAGTAGTTCACAGTGGTCAATTGCATGACGAGCGATTCGATTACTTGCCTCTTCGTACTTCTTTTCATCTTGGCGAACAGACTCTCCATCGAGATATTTTTCGTATCCTTCAATCATGACTGTGTAGTCCTTGAGGAGTGATGAGGGAAAGCTTTTAGCCTTTGTGATCTGTTCGAGGAGACGCTTTTGTTCTTTAGGTTTGACGGTAGCCACCTTGTCGTCAAATTCTCGATAACGCTCGCAATATTGAGTGCGTTTCAAATCTCCTGTGGCTTTTTTCTTCGATGAGCTACAACTCATTACTGAGATTGCGATGACCAGGGTCATTACGGAAATAATGAACGTTCGAAATGAAAAGGTGAAACGGTTAGGCATGGTGTATCAGCGTAATCGTGATAGTGGTGCGTCGCGGAAATAACGGGGAGCCTCGACGGACCTCGACGCTGCCGGCTTCGTCCTCGTCCTTGCCTCACGGAGAACAGTGGGCCTGCGTCCCGCGTCCTTGCCCTCAACGCCGATCATCCACCGATCCAGCCCAGCTATTTCCGCGACGAACCACTATTCAGAGGTATTTCTATGGCACCTAGCTCGACTGCATCGCGTGGTAACTGGAGACGTCATTTGCGCTGAGAGTGAATTTTTGAGGTGGTTTCGGTCATAAAACGGCACAATGGGCCTGTACCCCTTGCATTGAGGCATCCAAAACAAGCAAAGTTACACGTCTGTAATTTCACGGTTGTCATTGGACGGGCGTGAACAAGGGGGGACACAATGATTGAAATGCTTCACCAACACAAAGATCCGAACCGTTGGCAAACACGTGCCAATTGCTTGGGCGTTGATCCTGATCTCTTTTTTCCAGAGAGGGGTGCGTCTACTCGCGAAGCAAAATCTGTATGTGCGGGATGTGAAGTCAAAGCTGAATGCCTTGAATATGCCCTCTCGAACGGAGAGAAGTTTGGTATTTGGGGTGGCTTGTCCGAACGCGAACGCCGACGTCTTCGTCGCCAGCGTGCACTCGTTCGTAAAGCAGCTGAACAAGAACGCGAAACTGCCAGTCTTCTCGCAGCACAAAGCGCCTAGACTTTTACGCCCATCCTGAACGCACCGTAGGGAGTCCTGAGTGAAACGAAGGAGCTCGTGAAGGATCTATCGTTACTGGGTCCTTAGCCAGAGATTCTTCGTTTCACTCAGAATGACTTAATCGTTTCTCGACCGTGCAGGACTCGTCGAGTTCAGACCAGTCAAGAAAACTCTGCGACCACATTTCGAATTGTTGTTGGGGAACTAAGCCCACGAGTTCCACAGAGCATTGAACATTATGTGGAGAAGCAAGTGTGCGCACCTCTTCGCATACTTTTCCTGTATTCACATTTACGACATCGGTGATGTTCATTGATACTTGAATAGCATTTTGATGCTTAAGCGGAAGTCCTAGCGCACGCACGCCCTCCATTCCGCCAGAACTCTCGCGGACAGTATGTGCGATGGATTGAGCAAGAGCTAGGTCTCTTGACTCAAGAGTTACGTTAATGGCAACAAGAGGTGCTCGAGCACCAACACACATTGCTCCCGCTGTTCGATGAGGCATATTGTTACCCAGGTTAGGTGCAAGTGAAGCAAAAGAATTCTTGCGGATGAAGGGTAACGTTATGTTCGAAGACGAAGCTCCATCATAAAAGAAGATCGGTATGTGAAATTCCTCATAAATTCTCGAGCCAAAATTCTGCGCTGCCTCTATTATTTCCTGCGATGGCTCAACGCTCGCATCGTTATACGAAACAAATGGAACCACATCGACAACACCCAGCCGAGGGTGGATCCCGAGATGGTGATCCAAGTGGAGGTGTTCAACTGCGGTACATACAACGCTGTATGCAGATGCCGTGACCTCTTCGATTTCTTGTGATGCAATGGTCAGTACGCTTCTGTTGTGATCAATATCTGAGTGGATATCCCTAATGCATTCGCCGCCGGCACGTGCGATCATTGCGACAAGATCGACGTTGGTCCCTTCAGAAATATTGATAACGCATTCGTAAATCATTCCCCATTCTTTCATCTTTAGGGTCTGATCTTGGAAAAGAAAAGGGAGAGCCTACAAAGGCCCAGTCTTTTCCAAGGGATACCCCTAAACTGGTTCAATGCGCTTTGGTATTACACTTCCTCATTACGACTACAGTCTTGATTCGTCCTCGCCTATTTCGTTTGATGACGTTGCCCGGGCGGCAACTTCAGCAGAACAAGCAGGCTTTGATGCCATATATGTTTCCGATCATCTCTCGCTCGACTTGGCCAAGTACGGCGGCTCGGTTCCTCTCGGGGGTGGCTCCGCTCCACAGTTTCACAGTCTCGATCCACTCAGCACTCTGGCAGCCTTAAGCGCTATTACCAGTACGGTGACGTTGGGAACACTTGTTTTGTGTGAAGCCCTTCGCCATCCAGTCATGACGGCAGCTATTGCACATACAATTGCGGATATTTCTGGGGGACGATTCTCGCTAGGAATGGGTGCAGGTTGGTATGACCCCGACTATGAGATCTATGGAAATGAGATTCCGCCTGTCGGTGAACGTATGACGCGTTTGAGTGAAAGCGTGCGAATCATTCGTGCACTCTTCGATGGTGACACTATTGAAATCGATGGAGAGTTCTATTCCTCGCGCGGTGCGACCCTGTCTTCTCCGCTTGCAGGGAGTTCGTATCGAGCTCATGATATACCACTCTTTCTTGGCGGAAAAGGTGACCGATTCCTCCGTATCGTTGCTCGCTATGCGCAAGGCTGGAATACGTGTTGGGCATTCGAGTTCGATGCTTATGCGGAAAGAGTTTCTTCCTTGCACAGGGCTTGTGAAAAATACGATCGTGATCCAGCGAGTGTTTATCAATCGCTCGGCCTTTATTGTATGGTGGCCGATACGGAAAAAGAACTTCACAGTCATTTCGATGAAATTGTGAGATTATCTCCTGATGGAGTTGCGGATGGAAAGACGCTTGAAATGTGGCGACAGGGGCGCTTAGTCGGAACGACGGAACAAGTTGCTCACCAGCTTGTCTCGTGGTCAGAACTTGGGGTGCGTGAAATAATAGTTAATCCAGGCTTCGCGCCTTTCCATGTTGGTTCTATTGACGTCATCGATCATTTAGGAGATTGTTTACGCAGAGCACGTGATATGGCAGGGTTGAGCGAACGCCCGATGACTAACACTGCCTCACCTGTGCTCTAGGGTTATAGAGGTTGGTCAATAAAAGAAAGGGTCCTCATGGGAACTCCAGAAATCATCATTGTTGCCATCGTGGTTATTCTTCTCTTCGGTGCGTCGGCCTTACCTAAATTCGCTCGTAGTATTGGGCAAGCTAAGAAAGAATTTGAAAAGGGTGTAAGTGAAGGCTCCAAGGATGAAACCGACGGAACAAAAGCTTAAATTCTGAATATTTGCTGAACGTGTACTTGCACTCTCGGTATTAAATTGTTGTAACACGCCAATAAATCGTTAGCCTGTATCTATATGAATGATGAGTTACCTCCTCCCATAGTTCCAGAAGCATCTCTTCACAAAGCCCCAAAAGGTTTACCTGTAGCAGACGGCGCTGAGATTCATTCGGAGAGCTCGGAACCCGACAAGGTTACAGAAGCGACTTCTAGCCTTCCTCCTCGAAGAGGGTCAGTAGCAGCAGCTCTTTTCTTCGGTCTCGTTTTTGGTGCACTTATTGTTTCGGGTATGTGGTTTTATCAATACCGCAATTCATACTTCTATCAAGTCCAATCCAACTCCTCAGTACTTGCTAAGCCTCGGGATATTCAGCAAGTTCTCGCACACGCGGAACCTGCGACCGTTGCAATAACAATAAATAGCGATGCTGCGAGTGCTGGTAGCGCGGGAACAGGTTTTATTTATTCGTCCGATGGGGTTGTGGTCACGAATGATCACGTTGTTGAAGGCGTGAAGGGTCGCATCATCGTTACTTTGGGCGATGGTCGTTCTTTTGTCGCAAAGCTTTTGGGAAGTGATCCGCTTCAAGACCTGGCTGTCCTCAAAGTTGAAGCGAAAGGATTGCCTTTCGTCAAACTCGGGAAGTCGAGTGAAATCAAAGTCGGAGATGATGTCATCGCTATTGGAAATGCTCTTGCGCTGGAAGGTGGCTTAAGTGTTACGAGGGGAATTATTTCCGGACTCGACCGAACGATTGATACAGAAGCCAATACGCAGCTCCAGGGCATAATGCAAACCGATGCTGCAATTAACCGAGGTAATTCCGGAGGGCCTCTCGTTAATTCAAAGGGCGAAGTGATTGGTATCAATACTGCTATTGCTAACCCAATATATTCTCAAAACATCGGTTTTGCTATTGCGATTGATAACGCCAAGCCTGTTATCGAGGATCTTCGTCAAGGACGAAGTCGCAAGATTGCATTTATTGGAATCGCAGCTCTTGATGTGAATGACCGCCTCGCTCGAGAACTCTCGCTCAAAGTTGATGAGGGTGCTTTGATCGTTGAAATTCAAGCACAATCTCCGGCGAGCAAAACCGAACTCCAGCTTGACGATGTTCTTGTGAAGATTAACGGCAAGAAAATTAAGAATGCACAAGATATGGTAACGGCGATTCGCTCAAAGAAACCTGGAGATGAGGTCAGTGTGACCTATAACCGTGCAGGCAAGGAAAAAACGATCAAAGTGACCTTGGTCGAACGACCAGTCTAGACTAGTCAGCTATGACAGCTATCGAACCAGAACAGATCCCTACCATTGGCCATGTAAAGATTGTTTACTACGGGCCCGTTCACCCGCACTGGGGTATTGAAAAAGATTTTGGTGACGACGATGTTATTAATGGTTTCCGTCAGCGAGTTGCGGCACGTTTAAACTTTGTTCCTCCACACGACCCACAATTTCGTCGTAACCGCGAGCGTGTTATAAAGGATGCAGAGCGCGAAGGTATCGTCGTTGATTGGGACTTAGGTTTCGACGAAGTCGAAGAGTAAATTTCGCGACTGGTGTTGGAGCGCGTGACGCTCACCACATGAGTCCCAATCAACAATACGCTAAACGGATTACAGCGTTTGGTTGAATGACGCTCACCACATGAATCTTTGGCGCTCCAACGCAAGGGTGGCAGGGTGCGTGCCTTATTCCGCTTCGTCCATGCGCGTCTCGGGCATATTGCGCTGAGCATCGGAAAGCTTTCTTTGTGTATCTGCTCGGTAAATTGCAATGTCCATAAGTGATTGATGTGCTGTTGTAAGCCGTGGCATGTGTACCCATCCCGAGTCTGTTAGACGCCAGTGTTCGTTCTCGTCGTCGAGTAACTCGGTCAAAGCTTCATTGATGTATCGACGTGTGTGTTCTTGATGGAGAGGAACGAGAACTTCCACTCGGTGGTCAAGATTGCGTACCATCAAATCTGCGGAACCGATATAGAGTTGTGCTTCATCCCCATCACCAAAGCGATATACGCGGGAATGTTCAAGAAATCGTCCGATGACTGATATCACGCTAATGCGAGGATGAGCAGCGATTGATTCTGGCGTGAATCCACATGAAGCTCGTACAATCACTTTTACTTCTGCACCCGCATCTGCCGCATCGCTGAGCGCAGAAAGAATAGCGTGATCGACAATGTTGTTGCATTTAATAATGATGGAACCTCCCGGGCGTGACTGTTCTTCGATGAGTTCAAGAAGTCTCTCTCTCATATTTTGGGGAGCAACCAAAAGCTCGCGATAATTATCGTTGGATGTGTATCCCGTGAGATCATTAATAAGATCACCGACGTCGCGCCCAATGCGTCCGTCAGACGTAAATAAGTCAAAATCTTCGTAAACTCCAGCAGTTGAAGGATTGTAGTTTCCTGTAGAAACATGAGAATAGTAACGAAGGCCTTCTCCTTCTTCGCGAACAATGTGAAGAAGTTTTGCGTGAGTTTTGAGGCCTACTTTTCCGTATAAAACATGAACACCCGAACGTTCTAGTTTTTTTGCTCGTTCAATGTTTGTTTGTTCATCGAAACGTGCCTTTAGCTCAACGAGTGCAACAACTTGTTTACCGTTTTCTGCAGCACGACAAAGGGCTTGAACGATAGGGGAATTAACGCCCGCAGCACGGTAGAGAGTTTGTTTGATTGCGAGGACATCGGGATCTTGTGCAGCTTGATAGACGAGGGCTTCTACTGTTTCCTCGTAGCTTTCGTATGGTCGATGGATGAGAAGGTCGCGATCGCGAAGTATGGAAAATAGATCTGTCCGGGTTGCGGGTACTTTATTGAGACGGGCAGGGAGCTTTGGTTTCCACGCCTCATAACGCAGTGCAGGAATTTTGAGTTGAGCAATTTGCGTGAGATCGGCAAGGTCGAGCAATCCGTTAATGCTAAAGATGCGTGACGAATCTAACGCCACTTCATTTTGAATCATTTCTACCCACGAGTTGTCTATTCCCCGTTGAATTTCTAAACGCACAGATTGACCAAATCGTTGACGGCGACGAACAACTGTGTTCATAGCTTCAAGTAGGTCATTCTCTTCGTCAAGTTTGTATTGACTGGAACGAGTGACTCGAAAAACAAAATCAGATTCCAGATCCATCCCAGGGAACAGACGTTCCCAGTAGTGTTGAACAATGGCTTCGAGAGGAATAAAAGTATTTGTATTGGGTACTTGAATAAGTCGTTCGAGATTGGTGGGTATTTTGACGCGTGCAAAACGCTGGATTCCTGTTTTAGGTTCTCTCAAAATAAATGCCAAGTTGATACTCAAAGAGGAAATCCATGGGAACGGGTGTGCTGGATCAACGGCGAGCGGAGTCAAAACCGGATACACGCGTTCATCAAAATATTCATTGGCCCACAGCTTTTGTTCTGCATTTAATGTATCCATAGTTGAGATACGAATCCCGTGAGTTTCCAACTCATTCATCAGCGTGGTGAAAACCTGATATTGCACAGATGTGAATTCCTGGGAACGTGCAAGGAGAGCAAAGACGAGATCATTTCGTTTTGCGCTCATTAAGGAGCCCGCTTCTTCAGCGCTGAGAGCAGCGATTCGAACTTGAAAGAATTCATCAAGATTGGCCGCTGTAATACTCAAAAAATTAAGTCGTTCAAGTAGGGGAATCGATGGGTCGGTGGCACAGTGGAGGACCCGGTCGTTAAAGTCCATCCAGCTGCTATCCCGGTCTAAAAACGAAGAATTCATAAGGATTGTTTCGGCTCATGGTGCTGAGTTCGTTACCATTAGTTTGATGAAATCTTCTCGAGGCCCACACCCGCGCTTACGCTCCTACCCTTATTTCCCCCTCATGATGCTCATTCACGGCACCTCAGCCCTGATCGATGCAGCAGTGGCGGTGACCTTGGCCTCCAGTGCTCTCTTTAGTGTGAACCCGGGAGAGGCTCGTTCTTCTATCCTCCTTTCCCTGGTAGGGACCATGGCCCCCTTTGTTCTCTTGGCGCCGAGTGCATCACTGTTGGTGGAAAAGATTCACTTCCCGCGAATCGTCGTTGCTATCACTATCAATGCGTTTCGTTTGCTTGGATTAATTCTTATGGCAATGGCGTCATCCCATTCGTCGAGTACTCGTCTTGCGATTTTTCCTCTGGCATTTGTGATGTTGACGTTATCCAAATGTTATGTCGTTGCAAAAACATCTGCGCTCCCTCAAATTACGACAACAGCCAATTTTCCCTATTTCTCTTCGAGACTTTCGATGACGACTGGAATTCTCTCGGTTGTAGCTGGATCGTTGTTCTTTTCGGTTAATAGTGTGATCTCTGAATCAGGAACACTGTTTTTCGCTGCAGGTATTGCAACCGTGGCTGTTGTCATTTCAATCATGTCGTACCGAAAGATTCACCAGCGTTATCAACTCAGCGATGAATATGAGGTTGATTGTGAAACTTCGGAAGCGGATGCGATGAATGCCAACCTCTCGTCGCGCAATCGAGGTCGTGCAATTGTTTCTCTCTTCATGTATGTGAGTGGAATTCGTTTTGCAGTTGGCGCAGCGACCGTGGGAATAGGATTGACGTTTCGAGAAGATAAATTCATCTTGGGACTATGCTTTCTCGTCGCTGTTGTTGCTTCCTACATCACAAATATTGTGGCGGTGAAATTAAGTCGATCACGTATTGCCTTAATAGTGAACTATTTTTTCCTTGGAGCGCTGTGCATCGCAGCATTATGGCTATTAGCTTCGTCGTCATCGATCTTTTATATTGCACTTTCGGCCGTGCTCGGCTCGTTGGGCGCATATTCGCGCGTTGTGTATGAGTCTCGTGCTGCACATATCATTCCTCTTGAATTCAGCGCGCGTATTCTTTCGCGAGGAGAAGTGTGGATGCAGTTTTCGTGGGTTCTCGGCGCGCTGTGCTCTGTGATTTCCTATTCATCGGTTTTCTTAGGTCTGCTGTGTTTCGTGGGAAGCGTATTTAGTATTCGCGCATATGCAGCAACAATGACAGCGCTTAGTTCTCGTCATTCAGGATGACGTTACGAGTCCATCATTTCGAGGCGCGCTAGCCATAACCCGGGAGCTGCAAATTCAGACTCGGTAGGGATCATTTCCTCTTTATACCAAAGTTCATGGAGAAGACTTTCGCTTCCTCGTTCCACGACGCCGTCAATAAAAGCCGCGGCAACATCTCGAGACTTATTCGATACAGCAACTCCGAAAAGTTGTTCCACGAACCTGTCTGCATCTGATGTTGTCACGGTAATGCGTTTGCGGGCTTCTTGGATGATCCGATAATTAGGAAGAAGCGGTTCAAGACCCTTGTGCATTACCCATTCAACGTATGCGTCGTGTAAAGAACTGATACGACCAATTTCCTCATCGAGTATGTCGTGTACAGGTGTGCGCAGCGTTTGAAACATTTGCTCAGGAGTGACGTTGACAGCCATGACGGATTCAGGATTATTCATATCCATGTCGCCCATGAGCTCTTCGAGTTTGTATGGATTTAATTCGTATGCGGCGACGTAACGTGTGCAGAGATTGTCGAGACGTGCAGTGAGCCAGCTTTGATTACGAATGTGTGCGCGCAAGGTTTGCAAGATCAAGAAATAGAGGATCGCTTCATCCGTAGGGACGCTCCATTCAGTGGAGAATTTCTGAACGGCTGATGCGATCATTCCTACGCGTGCAGGAAGTTTTGTGGGCAAGAGTACATCGTCATCACCATAGGCGCGATGACTCAAGAACCCGAGCATTGTTCCTGCCTGCACACCAAACATCATGGGCGCAACCGTGCGTGAAATGATGGATTGCAAATCAAAACCGAAAGGTTGATTTTCGTCAGGTTCAATAGGTTCTTCTTGGCCGCCTCCGAATGATGGACTCAAACTCTTTGACGCCTCTTCGAGGGGACCCTGCATTGATGTGATGTAATCGTGTGTCCATGAGACTCGGTCGGTAACGACGAGAGGCAAAGCAGAAACATCATCTGCGCTCGCTTGTTGAGAAACGTAGGATTGTGCTGCTGGATAAATCTGAGTGCAACGATCGGTGAAAGAAGAATCAATTGCGAGCGCAGCAGTTTTTGTAGGAGGTGAAGCGAGCAACGCCATGATGTTCATGATTTCTGCCATGGGATCTTGTTGGCTTGCTGGGGCTTCTTGTTCTTCGTCGAGCGCATCATCTTCAATTTCTCGAGCAGCGATATCTGCTGCAACGCGTTGCGCAATTCCCATAGGGCTGCTTTCAGGGCCACCGCCCAAACCAGAAATGCCTGATGCGAAGTTCAATTGACTTGATCCCATCATGTCGTTGAGCATGCCTGAGATGGCTTCGGGATCTAAGGAAAAGCCAAAGGGTGAAGAATCACTATTTTCATCACGAGGATCGGAATTTTCCGGATCATTAATATTGTCGTTTGACGTCACTTTATTATTCTACGCCTTTGGATGAACAAACTCCATTGGAAAATATTGTCATTTCTCTATTCATAGTGCGTTGAAACGTATATGCACTCAGTCGTATTCCCTTTTTTGGAGATACAGGGTTAATGCGGCGCAAACCCTTACTCGACAAGCCTGCGTGAATGCCCTGTATGTGAGTCGCTGAACCCAACTCGTATAACAAAGACAATATGAGTTGTATTGTCTACTTGGAGATGTTCATGAAGGGCTCTATTCGTCTCAGGAACATCGAGAAGCTGGCTCATGGGGTGAACAGAGAATCCTTCTCGGCAGAGTAAACACCAACTGTGTAAGAGAGAACGTCCTGCAGTGATGATTTCTAGCGACGGTGGTTCATATTCTGATGTAAAGGCAACAAGCAATGAATCTGTATCGAGCATGTT
>CALMUU010000209.1 GCA_937872965.1 uncultured Actinomycetes bacterium | reverse complement strand
GGGAAGTTTTTGGGGAAGTAGACGAGTTTGTATGCACAGACGGTTCAGCAACAATCGCTTTTTTAGTTTTCATTGTTGGACCTCCTCATCTATGGATAGTTTACATGAGGGGTACGACAATAACTAGAGGCGGTTCATGCCATTCAGAGCCGACCGAAGGGAGTCCTGAACGAAGTGAAGGAGCTTGCGAAGAATCACGCAAAACCAAACATCACAGGATTAGAAGTTTAAGTTGTCATCCTGAACGTGCTCAGTGTCATCCTGAACGTGCTCAGTGTCATCCTGAACGTAGTGAAGGATCTAGCGACAACACGCGTCGTTCCCCTACGCGCGTCGGCGATGACCGTCGTGTCGACTTGGCGGGTTTTAGCAATGAGGGTGGTGCGCGAGGTAGACACAGGTAATGCTTAGGCGATCTCTTTTACACAAAGATTAAGAAGCTCGCGAGTCTTTATGGTCAGGCGAGGTGATGTTGCTCATTTGTTCGACGAATGAATTAAGGACATGAGACATACGCTTGAGATTTGCCGAATCGCTAAGAGCAAGCTTTTCTTCAATTGCGAGGCGCGCATATGTTGTAACGCCAATATTTTGTTTTGCGGCTTCAATCTCCAAATCGCTCAGCACGTCATGGGATAAACGGACAGATATCACACTCGAAGTAAAGCCGGACGTATCAACTTTTACACGCTTTCCTTTTTTGACAATTTCGATTGCTCGTTGTTCTTCGCTTTTCTTAGTCATATCCGTAGCCCTCCCTTGAAGGTATAAATGCGGTAATCAATTTCCATTCTCCATCATTCCCAGTGGGCGCGAGACTCACATAGAGAAGTTCGTCATTCTTAAGCCGTGCAAGGACAATATAACGAACACCATGTTGCTCATCCGCACCCCAGAATGCTTCTTCTGTTGACTCCTTAATCGCACTATCGATTTGATATCTGCTTAACCTGTGACGAGCAATCTTGGCCCTTGCTCGCTTGTCATAGTGAATTGCTGTTATTTTCAATGTATTACATCCTGTAGTATATGTCAAATGTATATCAGCAGTCTACAAGTTTATACCTGATTACACAATGCTTGTTCGAGGTTCAGGTTTAGGTAATACAACAATGCCGTTGGCATCGGACACAATAAAGTCGCCGAGGTTGATGGTCACTCCACCCACCACAACAGGAATTCGAGTTTCTCCTGTTTGTTTCGCTGGCCCGGCGTGGGGCACGGCAAAGCGAGAAAACACAGGGAAACTCTAAATTGTCATACAGCGTGAAGCGAAGGATCTCCCGCCATCAACAATGATTCCCACAACACCAATACGCTCAATGTCGCGTTCGAGTCATTCTGAGCGCAGCCAGTCATCTAGAGCGGAGTGAAGGGTCTCTGTCCTTCGCGCACGTCGACTCCACATTTCTCGCACTTCTCACATTTCTCGTAATTGTCATAAAAGGTTTACACATTGTTGAGCAAGAGTGTGTTGATTCTATGCATTTTCTGACCAATCATTAACTCGCGCTGGACTATCACGATAATCCCTATTTAACTGTGGGTACTTTAGCATATTCTGGAGATATGTAGTAGAATCGTCTTTATGTCCATTTCGAGCGTTATGTCGGCAAACGGCTCTCACCTCTGGCCTCTCACATATAGAATCGCTACTTCTCACGCTCTCCCCACATCAGTAACCGATCGATTGGACGACAAAGAACGAGCTGCTCTCACCGATGCTGTTGCACGCTATATACATGAAACATACGCAACCCATTCGGATGCTTCCCCCGCAGAGATCATTGCTTCGGATCCGCATCTGCATCATGCCTTCTCTGTCGCACTCTGGCTTATCCCCGAAACGGAAAAGCGCATCTTCACGATTTACGAGACGAACAAAGACCTTCGCAACGCAATTGCCAAACAACAAGAACGACAAAAAAAGAAAGTAGCTGCAGCACTTGAATTCATCAATCAATTGCCTCGCAGCCACCACGTCGCGACCTTCTTAGCAACAACTCATACCATTGAAGAAGAAGCAAAGTACTTCAAAACAATTTTTGGCGATCAATCAGCCAACGAAGCTGGGAAACACACTTTCAAGTTACCTCATGCACTTACGCTCATTAATGGTCTAGTCCAATCACACCATGCAACCATGGAAAAAACGCTCCTTGAGCTCGAAATCGTCGGCGAAAGCGACGTCCACCAACCATACTTCACCGACCTAGAAGAAGAACTTAACCGTAATGACGGTAATTCAGCTACGGCAGCCATCCGAGCAATCGAAATATCAGCGCCCTATGTCGGGGCAGAGCAACTCACTACGTGGCTCAATATCGCGTTACGCCACGATAGCTCATACGTAAACACACTAGGAATTAAAGCAATTGGCAATGTCGCACAATACATCGACCCTGAACAACTTGTCTTAATGCTCAACGAAAGTCTTCTCCTCGACGACCCAGAAGTAACTTCAGTAGCATTTGAAGTATTTGCTGTTGCCGAAGAATATGTCGACACAGAACAAATCGCCAGATGGTTCGACGAAGCACTCAAAGACAACCGCCAGTACGTGGCTTATTCAGCAATTAGAGTAATCGGTTTATTACAACGGCCCGACCCGGTACAACTTCTCGGCTGGGTTGAAACCGCACTTGCTCATCCCTCCAATCACATACGAGGGAATGCTTTAGTTATGTTGGGGCACGTAGCATCACGCATTGATAAAGATAAATTTGTTGCCATAATCACCGAAGCATTAACAACAGAAGATTTTGTTGTCGCAGGATCCGCCTCGGAAGCAATAGGGCTAGCGGCACCGTTCACAGATGAAAATGAGCTAATAACATTACTTAACACAGCATTAATGCACACTTATAGAAATGGGGCCTTTGAGGCACTCGGAATTGCGGCACAATACATTGATGACAAGCAACAAGTTTCTCGATGGCTCAATCTCGGGCTCGCCAGTGAAGACTCCAATTTACGCGCTCAAGTTCTCGGAGCAATCGGAAAACTAAAACAACACGATCCACAAGAACTGAAAGGATGGCTCGATATTGCATTGAGCGACCCACAAACCCATATGCGGACTGCAGCTATTGATACCATGAGGCTAACAGCACAACACCTCGATACTACATATGTCATGACGGCTTTATCGAAGGCAATAGGGAGTATTAAATGGCGACAAAGTGGAACCGCCCTTGAGGCACTCGGGCACCTAGAGCAACACGATCCAAAACAACTTTGCAAATGGCTCGACGCCTCACTAAAGGACCCTTCTGACCTGATAAGACATGCCGCTATTACGACTTTACAGTTGATAGCACAATACCTTGATAGAGAACAGCTCACTCAATGTCTTAATATCGCGCTGCAAGACGAAAAGCCATACATAGTGGAAACGGCCATTGAGATACTGCTTTCCTCTCTGACACAATCAGATACGACACCAACAATAGATACGAGAATGGCTGCAGTTTATTCACATTTGTCTGACGCAGCTTTCAACAATATTGGGTACCAAAAAATAATGGAACTTTACATGGAACATCGCCTCAAACCCTCAGAAACATTAATCCGTGACTGGCTTAAAGACCCAGATATTCATAAACAATCAACTGCTTGCTACATTGCACATGAACGAAAAGCTGATCCGGCGGAAGAGGAGATTATTAGATATTGTGAACTTGTCATAGAGGGAACACTCGCTTTGCAACACGATGCCAAAACTTTCTCGACATTATTGATTATTGACAAGGTCCCATTCGAATACCCGCCCATCGCTTCAGACGTCCCAACAACAATCATGGTTGATGGAAAAAGATGGAATCTTCGACTCCCCCGCACGCCAGAAGAACTCAGTATCAATGGTGCAAATATGGATAATTGCTCTGGAGGTTCCGATTATGTGAAAAAAATACAGGATGGCAGCTGCATTATTGTTATTGCTGAGCCAGCAGTACCTGACCCTGTCATTTCTTTGGCCGAACAGACAGTCAACGCCGAGTACCGACTTGATGGCGAAGGCTGGCGACCTATTCAAATCATGGCCTACGACGATGGCCGATCAGGACACAGCGTCCCAGCTGGACTCCACAGACTCTTGGACCAGCCCCTCGAAGATTTCATCGCACAACAAACACCTGGAACACATTTAGGAGTCTCACAATGATCGACATGATCGAAATTGCAACAAAATCATTTCACATCGCCTTGAACGAGATAGGCGATCCCCGTATCGCTATTGGAGGATTCGGTGCACGAGCACACCATCAAGCCGCTGTCCGTGAACTCATAGATGGTTCCGAATACTTTCACACACATGATTTAGCATTCCCTGAGGAAAGAACTCTCGCTGTTTGGCTAAGCGCGAGCGAACGCTTCAGCACCATTGATTCGAAAACAATGCGTGACTCTCACGGATATGCCTTCAAACCCGGGTTGTCTAGAACTGTATGGCGAAATGCGCCGAACAGCCATTGAAAATCTTACAGGTGACGAGATGCATTATTCTTCCTCCGCAGTCCGAGATGCATGTGGGGATTTTAGAGCGTTTCTCATTAACCGTTTTGAAAAAAGCCCCAATGGCACATTAATTCAATCTCTAAAAACTACACGACTTAAGGAATCACTATGAGCGATCGCATGAAAAAAGCAAGTGACGCGCTACATGATGCCATACAAGAAATTGGTGATCATGATGTTGCGGTTGGTGGGTTTGTTGCATTAGCACGTCATGGCGTGGGTGAGGAGATACTGAGCGCACATTTAGACATTACGCACGTACATGATCTCGTCTTTACCTACGAAAAAGACGTTGTCGACTGGCTAGAACTCAGTACACGTTTTAGTCGTTTAAGCCACGAAGACACGCGCAGGAAATACGGCGAAGATTTCTCAAAATTAGATAAAACGATTCCGCTCGTAGATGAGCTGACGAAATTATTGTTTATTGCAAGCTTCTCAATGCCTAACCCGACACCCGGAGAAAACGGCGCGCATCTCGCTTCGAATTCTCGCTACGCGTTTGATTCCTTGGCCCGTTCCATTTTTTTCAACCCACTCCATCCAGGAGGCGTTCTTGAACTTCATGAAATCGTTTCTCTCGCAATTCTTTCTCTTGGCGCTACTGAATATCCTCAATTAGCTTCGGTAGAGGAAAAACTTCTTTATTCACTCGGGCAACACCCGACAATGGATGAAAAATTGGCGAAGGCCATTCTCCTCCCTGCAGTAATTGCTATTGCACATAATGAAAGCATTCTCGATGACGTAGAGTCACGGTGTGTTCGTCTGGCTCAAAGATTAGGGTCCAGTGAAGTTGGAATCCGGCTCTTTGATGACATGGATACAGCGGTGGATAACAATTCTCGGCGGAGCTTAACCGGCGAGAGTGGGCTCCAGTTTGGGGATGATGATCTCCAAAAAGCTTACAGCAAATTAGCTATCTTTCTTAGTAAGCGATTCACCATTCCTCAATTAAGCGATGGCCAAGGTCCTGAACTATAAATTGCGCTGCTGGAAAGATTTCAGACCTTAGGGAGACCCGACATAACAAAAGATAATTACTGAAATTGTCATTCAGCGGGTCAGACCAGCAAGACAAAAACAATATACCCACTTGTAACTCCTACGTAAAGGGTTTTAGAAATACTCGACGCAATGTAGACGTACATGTCTTTCATAGCATTGCGAAATGAAGAGCCAAGTTAAATATTGAGATCCTTCGCTGCGCTCTGGATGACTCTCTATGCAGATTTTTCGAGAGCTTTCGCATATTCCGCAACTTCTTCCGCCGTCAACCAACGCCCATCTCTGAGCAATA
>CALMUU010000208.1 GCA_937872965.1 uncultured Actinomycetes bacterium | reverse complement strand
ATTTGGTGATGCACAGTTTTATGGTTCGACGGGTGCGATTCGTTTGAATCAGCCGATTGTGGCTATGGCGGCACGTCCCCAGGGTGATGGTTATTGGTTGGTTGCCAGCGACGGCGGTATCTTCACATTTGGAAACGCGCAGTTCTTTGGAAGTCTTGCCGATTGTGTGGGTCGTCGAGCAACCATGATCCAGTCAAGTCCATCCGGCAATGGCTACCTTGTGTCCACTACAGATGGCCGAGTTGCAACTGCTGGTGATGCCAAACACTTTGGATACTCTTCTGGCGTGATGGCGAGTATGGCTACTGTACGCTAGTTTCTATTAGCTTGAAAAAAGGTGCTCCCTATGCGGAGCACCTTTTTATTTTCCCTTAGAATCTCATTATGTCAGTTGTCATCTTTGGAGATTCAATTACCAATCGTGCCAGTGATGAAACCGGCGGCGGTTGGACATCGCGTCTCTGGTCGCTTATTTTTCACGACTTTCATACCGTTTATGCTCCGGGAGTGAAGGATTCGAATCATTCTGTTCTGGAACTAGGGATCGGTGGCGACACCATCGTTGGTGTATCTAAACGATTCGAAAGTGAACTACGTACGCGCATCGAAATAGCAGAGCACGGAATAGTGAGCGACGTAGTCGTGGGACTTGCTGTTGGCGTGAATGATTCTCGTGTTAATGGCATCACTCAACTGCCAGAAGTTCCCTTGGACCTGTTTGAAGAAACCTATTCCGCGGTGTTAGCTCGATTGAAAGAAATAGGCGTTGATGTTTTTACCGTAGGTTTGACACCCTGCGATGATTCAAAGATGAGCCCGTGTCTCTTTTCGCAGGACAACGATGACTATACGATTGAACGCATTAAGCGATATGATGCTGCAGTTCAAAAATGTGCTGCTATTGCTGGCGTTTCATTCGTTGAAGTTTTTCCAGCATTCAATAAGATCATCGCAGACGAAGGTCTCGACGCACTCCTTGCTGATGGCCTGCATCCCAATGATCGAGGTCACGAGCTTATTGCGGAGCTTGTTTTTGCCGAAATTCGATCTAAACTTTGATTCTTATGGCCGACACTGATTTTGAAGCACGTCTATTGGCAATTGAACTGCGCAATCGGCGCGTGGAAGAGAACAAGAATTGGGAAACGTCCTGGATGCGACGAGGATCCGTGGCCATACTTACCTATGCCTCGATTGTCTGTTATCACATTGCAATTGGCGCGGACAATATATTGATTATTAGCGTCGTTCCTGTGCTCGGCTTCATTGCTTCGACTCTGTCTCTTCAGTTTATTCGTTCGCTTTTTGATAAACGCAAGCATGAAGGCAAGTAATGACTGAGCTACTTACGATTCCTTACATTGGTAAAGCGATGGTCCGAGATTTTGACCGGCTAGGAATTCATAGCGTTGAAGATCTTGTCGGGCAATCCCATCAAGAACTTTATGACCGCTTATGTGTGCTGACAAAGAGCAAACACGACCCGTGCGTTTTAGACACATTCGAAATGGCTGTGCATTTTGCCCAGACAGGGGAGTCGTTGCCGTGGTGGACATTTTCTCGAAGGAGAAAAGAAATAGATAGAGCTCGAGCGTGAGCGTAGCGAAGCAGCTCACAAAGAAAAAAAGAAAAAGCAGAGCTCGAGGATGAGAAGAGAGAAAGCTAAAGCATGAACATATTAATTACTGGCGGTACAAGTGGAGTTGGACGATGTGTCGTCGAATGCCTTACCAAAGAAGGTCATGCAGTTGCCTTTGTCGGACGCAATGAAGATCGTGGCCGCGAAGTTGCTCAATCGACAGGTGCAACATTTATTGCTGCAGATATTACTAGTGCGACGGAATGTGAACGAGTTACTGAAGTCTTCTTTGCTCACTTCGATCAATGTGATGTACTCATTAATAATGCAGGACTGTGGACACAAGGGAATCTGATTGATGCACCTGTTAAAGAGATTGAAGATGTGTTGGCCATTAATACTTTGTCTCCGATTATTCTGACGAAGTATTTTCTGGAGCATATTGAAAAAGCTGTTGATTCAAAAGCGCAGGGAAGCGCAAGAATAATTTTTGTGAATTCTCTCGCTGGCCTGAACGCAAAAGCTCAGCGCAGTGTCTATTTCGCGAGTAAATGGGCAATCACCGGATTTGCTCGCAGTCTTTCCATAGAGCTTGGCCCCAAAAATATAGCTGTAACAAATGTGTGTCCTGGATACATCAATACCGAACTTTTTGAGCATGGTGGATATCCGAGAGATGCAAGTGATGCGATGGATCCACATGCCGTGGCAGATGCGATTGCGTACATTCTCTCTTTACCCAGCGAAGTGCAGATCGGCGAGATCACCATTAAACCTACGAAGTACAACTAATACGAACAACGGCAGTTTTGTAAGGTCCGTTCTTGTTGAGTGCGAGGTCCGTCCTCAAAAAAATACGAAGTTTGACTTGTTAATCAATCTGAAGAGGACGGACCTCGCTGCGAAAGCATCGCGATAAAGGCGTAGAAGCTTGAAGTAAGCGAGATGGCGGACCACATGAGATCGATCTCTCTTATCCGGTTGTTCTGGGTAAAGCACGTGCGAGTAATCTAGATCTTTCATGCTTTGTGTGAAAGTTATGTCCCCGTCGTCTAGCGGCCTAGGACGCCACCCTCTCAAGGTGGTAACGGCGGTTCAAATCCGCTCGGGGATACGTGAAATCTATCTAGTTACCACCTTGGTGGTAACGGCACTGGATAGTCCAGAAATCCGCTCGGGGATACCACTGCATTGTTGGTTACCACCTTGGTGGTAACGGCACTGGATAGTCCAGGAATCCGCTCGGGGATACCAAAACACATTCAAGGACACCATGACCTTTATTATTGCATCAGTTGAATTGTGGAAGCTCCTTGTCGCCGCTGCTGCTGCTTTTATTGCAGGAATGTTAAATGCCACATCGGGAGGGGGTTCTTTTCTTTCGTATCCTGTTTTGCTTTCACTGGGGCAAAGCCCTCTTGTTGCGAACGCAACATCGACAGTGGGGTTGTGGCCTGGTCTGATTGCAAATCTTCCTGGATTTAAGCACGAGTTGAAATTTAATAAACAACTCATCAAACTTTTTATTCTTCCCGTCCTATCCGGTGCGATGGTAGGAAGTTTTATCCTGACGCAAACGCCCGACGCTGTTTTTGGTTTCGTCGCACCGGTATTGATTTTTACGGGTTCACTTGTTTTGCGATTTCATATAAGAATTGAGCATCTCTTTGATCGCGTGAATTTGGGAACCGAAAAACGAAAAATTGCTGTTGTTACGGTTGCCACATTTTTCATTGCAATATATGCCGCCTACTTTGGAGCAGGTGTCGGAGTGCTCTTCCTTGCCGCGTTTGCCTTATTGAAAATGGAAAACTTCTATCATTCAGTCGCAGTGAAAAACATCCTCGCGCTTGCGTCGAACACCATTGCAACAATCTATTTTTCGTACGCAGGACTTGTTTATTGGCCCATTGCTCTTGCGATGTCAGTAGGTTCGATTTCAGGAGGGATCACGGGATCACGAGTTATTCGTCTCATCGACAAGGATCACATGAGGCGATTCGTCGTGATCTTTGGGTTGAGCACTTCTGTGGCTCTCCTTATCTTTCAGTTGATGTAAAGCGCCTATGTCCGAACTAAGTACGATGTACTCATGGTTTTATTGGCCGCTTCCACACCTCTCCATTCGCAAATTATTGGTGTCTTGGCAGGTCTATTAGCTGCCTGCTCTTTTGCACCCTATATACGAAGCATCCTTCGGGGTACAACGAAGCCCCATCGCGCTTCATACGGCATTTGGTCTCTGCTGAGCATGATTATTTTGGTCAGCTATTTTGTCACAGGTGCTCGTGGAACAATATGGCTACTTTTATCCATCACATGTCTTCAAATGGTTGTTTTTATTCTTTCCTTTAAATATGGAATGGGAGGATTTCAACGTCTTGATATTGTCTGTTTAACAGGTGCTGCAATAAGTTTGATTCTTTGGGCTGTAACCGAGAATCCTCTTACGGCATTATATATAAGTATCTTTATCGAAGTTTTGGGATGGATTCCTACGATCAAGAAAACATTTCTCTATCCACAAACTGAAAATCTTGCGACATGGCTCATTGCATTGTGTGCAGCGTCGGTTAATCTTTTTGCCATTACCGAGTTTGCACTCAAAATATATTTGTATCCAGTGTATGTGTTGATTTCAGATGTGATGATGGTGTCAATCATTATCCAAAGATCACGAAAGAAAAAGTTAAAACCATTATGAGTTCTATATTTCATATCTTCGTGATCGCAATAGGTCTTTCTATGGATGCAGTAAGCGTGAGCGCTGCAACTGGTTTTCGTTCGCAGCACCGTTCTCAGCATGAAGCATTACGACTTGCATTGTTCTTTGGTTTTTTTCAAGCAGGCATGCCTGTGATCGGCTGGGGAATAGGTGCAGCTGCTTCGGGTGTGGTTTCGACGGCCAGTTCTTGGGTTGCCTGTATATTGCTGGGGATCATAGGAATAAAGATGATTGTAGAAAGTCGTCGAGACAATGGCGGGGAAGGTTCGCAAAAACTGGGCTATAAAGAACTGACGGCATTGTCTATTGCGACAAGTGTTGATGCGTTAATCGTGGGTACAAGTATCCGACTAGTTGACTTACCTCTAGGAATATCTGTTGCCGTTATCGGATTTGTTACCAGCATTCTCTGTTACGTCGCTTATTTTTCAGCTCATCATTTCGGAAAACTTTTTGGAAAGAATATTGAGATTGCAGGAGGCATTATTCTTATCGTGATTGGTTTCACTTTTCTCTTTCGTTAGTTTCATTTACATACTTAATACGTGCATTATTTACTATTTTGTAAAAAATATCAAAAAAAATAATAAAAAAAATTGCAATAAAAAATGCACGATGCGTGACCATTTGAAATTTTTGCGTTTAGCAAAAATTTCAAATAAAAACACAGAAAAAAAATATAGAAAATTAATTGTAAATTTCTGCTAACCGTTTTGCTTTTTGCACATAAACCCTTATAAACTAGTGTTTGTCTACTTTTATAAAAATAAAAGTGTCATAACTGCAACAAAGAAAGTACTTCACCGATTAAGTATCGAGTAACGATAACATAAAGCGATGTTCACTCTATGTGAAAGAAATACCTTCTTTTTTCATGGTTAAGAAATCGCCCTTTTTTATCTCGAAAACCCACAAATACTTGACATGCTTGATGGAACACACTCGACTTAATACTTAACGGGCGAAAAAACTTGGAGGTTAACCGTGAATAAAACAGAGCTTATAGAAGCAGCAGCAGAACAAACAGGGCTACCTAAAAGCAGCGTGGAGGCATGTCTCAAGGCATTAACCGACACGATTGTTTCTACAGTAGCTAAGAAAGAGCAAGTAACTCTTCCTGGTTTTGGAACTTGGAAAGCATCTGATCGCGCAGCGCGCGTCGGACGCAATCCCCAAACTGGTGAAGATATAAAGATCGCAGCGACAACTGTCCCCAGCTTCAAAGCAGGATCTGGGTTCAAGGCAGAAGTTAAAGCGAATAGATGACCCTTCTGGGTCTTGATCAAGACACCCTCAAGAAAGCGAAAGGTGGCAAAAATGCCAGCAGCTAAGAAAAAAACAGCAGCAAAGCGAAAGCCTGCTGCTAAGAAGGCAGCAGCTAAAAAAGCTCCTGCGAAGAAAACAGTAGCGAAGCGTAAGCCAGCAGCTAAAAAAACAACTGCTAAAAAAGCAGTTGCTAAAAAAGCTCCAGCGAAGCGTAAGCCAGCAGCTAAGAAGGCAGCAGCTAAAAAAGCTC
>CALMUU010000207.1 GCA_937872965.1 uncultured Actinomycetes bacterium | reverse complement strand
CGATGCTCGATGCTCGCGGCGTATGCGTTTCACGTGGTTCAGCATGTGCTTCGGGGGCGTCGACCCCGTCTCCAATTCTTCTTGCATTAGGTATGGAAGAATCACGAGCTGCCTCTACAATACGATTGTCATTTCACCACGGAACGACACTCGAAGAGATTAACGAAGCTGTAGATATCATTGCTGAATGCGTTGACCAATTGCGTGCGCAACAAAAAGTTGGTGCATCGTGAGCGATGGAGGCAAAGGAAAAGTCCTGCTCGCAATGAGCGGAGGAGTCGATTCTTCTACCGCAGCTATTTTGTTGCAACAACAGGGTTACGAAGTCGATGGCGTCACACTGAAGCTATGGGGAGGCGACACGGATTCGGGATGTTGTTCTTTGGCTGACGTCGAAGATGCTCGACGTGTTGCTGCGCAGTTAGACATTCCTCATTATGTTTTTAATTTAGGAGAAGAATTTACAAAACATGTGGTCGAGCCTTATGTGAAGGCACACACCGAAATGCTTACCCCCAACCCCTGTATTGAATGTAATCGTCATATCAAGTTTGCTGGTTTGCATGATCGTGCAATGGCGATGGGATACGACTTTGTTGCCACAGGACATCATGCGCGTGTGGTTTATAGCGACGGAGTGTATCGATTGATGCGCGGTGTTGATGAAAAAAAGGATCAGAGTTATGTGTTGTCGATGGTCACACAAGAAGTTTTATCACACACGCTTCTACCTGTTGGTGATTTAACGAAAACTCAAGTACGTGAAATTGCCGCCGAACATAATTTACGAACAGCAACTAAAGCTGAATCGATGGACGTGTGTTTCATCGAGAAAAAAGGACGCGAATCCTTCTTGCGCGATCGGATTACTCTTCATACGGGAGAAATTGTAGATATGAATGGTGAGCGTGTTGGTTCACATGCAGGAGCTGAGCTTCTAACGATTGGTCAACGTCGCGGTGCAGGCAATGCTGTGGGCGACAGAGCAGGGGATAAACAATATGTGATTGCGCGCGATGCCGAGACTTTTCAAGTAACGGTGGGTACACGCGAAGACCTTGAAGTGACCTCAGCGAATTTGCGCCAAATTGCGACCACTCGCCCGATTGACTTTCCCTGTGCAGTGACCGTTCAACCACGCGCGCATGGAGAATCTTTCGAAGCGCAATGGGAATCACCCGAACTCCTTAGCTTTTCCCAACCTCGTATGCGTATTGCGCCGGGCCAAACAGCAGCGTGCTACATCGGCGATGAATGTGTGGGCTCAGGAATTGTTTTGAGCTGAACTACATGTTGCGGTGTCATGCAACTGCTACTTCTTCTTTTTTCTATGTTGAGGAAGTTTTGCGTCAGATCGCGGGGCTGTTTCAATTCCCAGTTCTTTTTCAACCATCTTTTCTTGTGATGGGGTCAGGGGTTCAGAGTCCATTTTGTGAAAACGCTTGTGGAATTGTTTCACGAACCCTTGAGCATCGGCTACGCAGAAAAGAATGCGATTCACATTCCGCCGCTCGGTTTCATTTACACCTTTGCGCGCAATAAGAGAGTCGGTCGACTCATTCAAATTAATGGCCACAATGTTTCGTGAAGAGGAAAGTGCAGCAAAGGTTGATTCGGGAATCGCGTAATCTGAACTGATCTTTTTGATGAACTCAACGGAAGCAATTTTCGACAACGGTAAAAGAACAACATCGGTAAGTGCTATCGGATCAGAAGCGACGATACCGTGGGGAACAATCACACAACGACGAAGTAAAATCCTCAATTGTGATGCAAAAAAAAGAATTGAGATAAACAGTGCAACAGCGAAAGCAACAATTCCTAAGATTGTGCGGTCACTTCCGAAGAGATGAATGCATTCGATAAGAGTTGCCCACACGACACTCCAGGTAAAGAAAAACCACAGAGCTACTGATAGAGGTGCTCGCAAAATAAACATGTCTTCATTGGCGCTCCCGAGAGTTCGCGTCGCGCGCGAAAGGAGAACTTCCGAAAAGAAACACAAGTGTAAAAGCATGGTGGAGACAAGGGCCAGTGTCACAAATATAGGTGGTTGACTGAACAGGACAACAATAAGAAGTGCAGGCGTAATCGCGCGTGTGATGTAGAGAATACTCATTGATTTAAGCGTGTATAAAGCGAGAGACAGCGTGCTCATCGAACAGGCAATAATGGCGCATGTCAGACCAGCTACACCGTAGACCCCAATCTGTGTGCTTTGGTTGGCTGCAAAAAAACATAGAGTGACGACTGCAATCGATGAGGCGAGAAAACTGTATCGAGTGGACACATGATGATGCTAGTGAATTCTTGTGGTGTTCTTATATCTGTGCTGTCTTGCAGCAAAATTCGCGATAGTCTTTTGTCGTGGCAAATGATGCAGACCCAGCTGAGCGCGTTGAAGAGCTCCGCGCCCTTATTGCGCACCATAACGATCGTTATTACGGAGCAGATGCCCCGGAGATTTCTGATGCGCAATATGATGAATTGTTTCGTGAACTTGTAGCAATTGAAGAACAGTATCCTGATCTCATCACACCTGCGTCACCTACCCGAGGTCCAGGAACATTTCAAACATCCACATTTGCTTCAGTAGAACACCTTGTGCCCATGTTGAGTTTGGACAATGCTTTCTCTGATGATGATCTTTCAGCGTGGCGTGATCGTGTTGTGAAAATATTAGGAACAGATGAGGTTGTTTTTGTTGTTGAACCCAAAATGGATGGACTCGCGATGTCGTTGCTTTATGAGAAGGGAAAGCTTGTGCGAGGTGCCACGCGAGGAGATGGAAACGCCGGGGAAGATGTAACGCAGAATGTACGAACAATCACTGCTATTCCTCATGTATTAAAGGGCGCTCCTGAATTGATCGAAGTTCGTGGAGAAGTGTTCATGCCTATTGCTAGTTTCGAGGCGCTGAATGAACGACAACGTAATGCGCAGGGTAAGGTCTTTGCTAATCCTCGTAATGCAGCAGCTGGCTCATTACGAATGAAAGATTCCAGCGTCACGGCGTCTCGCGATTTGAGTTTCGTTGCATATCAGATTGGTCAATCGGTGGGACTCGATGGCATTGATACTCATCAGCAGACACTTGATTTTTTTCGTAACGTCGGATTACCGGTCAATGATCAAATAGTTGCGGTGGATTCCGTTGAGCGAGCTTTCGGTCGTTGTTCAGAGCTTGAAGAAATGCGCCATAGCCTCGAATATGAAATCGATGGTGCGGTGATCAAAGTTGACGACTTTGTTTTGCGTGAAAAGCTTGGATTCACGTCACGATTTCCTCGATGGGCTATTGCCCTGAAGTTTCCTCCCGAAGAAAAAACGACATTGCTTAAGGATATTCGAGTCAGCGTCGGTCGTACTGGGCGAGCAACCCCATTCGCTGTGCTCGAACCAGTCTTTGTAGGTGGATCAACCGTGTCCATGGCAACTCTCCATAATGAAGATGAAGTCGCTCGTCGCAATGTGCGCCCGGGCGACACTGTCATCGTACGCAAAGCAGGCGATGTCATTCCCGAAGTGGTGGGCCCTATTGAATCTTTGCGGCCTAAAACCGCAAGGCCCTGGAAGTTTCCTGAGAAATGTCCAACCTGTTCTGAACCGCTGGTGCGTCCTGAAGGGGAGTCACAACATCGTTGCTGGAATATTGATTGTCCGGCACGCATCGCGACATCGATCGAATTCTTTGCATCGCGCACTGCAATGGATATTGAAGGTTTGGGCGAAAAGCGTGTACGTCAATTGTTGGAAGTTGGCCTCATATCTAATATTGCAGATCTTTATGATCTGAAGCGCGAAGATCTTGAATCGCTCGATAAAACAAAAGAGAAATCGGCAACTAATCTTCTTAATGGTATTGAAGAAAGCAAGAAGCGTCCGCTTTTTCGTCTACTAGTCGCATTAGGTATTCGACATGTCGGTCCTGCTGCTGCTCGAGAACTTGCAAACCACTATAAAGATATTCATGACATCATGGATGCACCGAGTGAAGAACTTGCTCAACTTGAAGGCCTCGGCGATGTCATTGCTGAATCGCTCCATGCATTTTTCTCCAATCCATCAAACAAAAATCTGATTAAACGCCTGGTTGGCGCAGGAGTGAACGTGACCTCGGACCGTATTGCAACTGCACCAGCGTCGAATGTTTTTGACGGACTGACATTTGTACTGACAGGAACACTTCCTGCGCTGACACGAGATGAGGCAGCAGAAATGATTGAAGCTCGTGGCGGCAAAGTAACGGGGAGCGTGTCGTCAAAAACAAATTACGTGGTAGCCGGAGATAAAGCAGGATCTAAGCTCACCAAAGCTGAAAAACTTGGTGTCTCAGTTATTGACGAAGCTACTTTCCTCAAGCTCTGCGAATAATCTTGTTGCGTTGGGTTGATTTGTCGCCTATATAGCTGCTCAGATAGCCCAACGCTGAGAAAAACATCGATGCGAGTGTGTTGGTAGCAATCACAGGGAGCGATCGGAGGAGCGACCGCGAGAAGCATCCGGCTCTGCCGGTGCTTCGACTATAAGAAACAGCTAGTCTTGCATGATGGAAAAATTCGGATTCGTAGGTCTTCCCAACGCAGGTAAATCAACTCTCTTTAATGCCTTGGCAGGTGGAGGGGCATTTGCTGCTCCTTATGCGTTTGCGACAATTGACCCCAATGTGGGTAATGCAAAAGTCCCGGATGAACGACTCGATCAACTTTCAGAATTGAGTCAGAGTAAAGAAACGATTTATGCAAGCGTGCAGTTCGTTGATATTGGTGGTCTTGTAGAAGGTGCGCACACAGGTGAGGGCTTAGGCAACAAGTTTCTTAGCCATATTCGTGAAGTCGATGGAGTTGTTTATGTTCTTCGCGCTTTCGATGCAGGAGTTCCTGGTCCTACTGACCCATTAGAGCATTTGCGCGTTGTCGAGTTAGAACTTGTTTATGCTGACTTTGAAACTTGCGAGAAACAATTACAAAAACGTATCAAGCAGGCACGCACTGATAAAGATATTGCAGCGCAAAATCCGATTGCCGAAATCGCGCTAAAACATTTAAGTGAAGGTGTTCCTCTGTATCGATCTGGGATGAGCCAAGAAGATCGCGATGCGATTGCAGATTATTTTCTTTTGACGAATAAACCATTCATGGCGGTGCTCAATATCTCTGATGATCAACTGAGCGATGCAGATGCACTTGCTCAAAAAATTGCGAAAGAATTGCCAGGAGTAGAAATAGTACCGCTGTGTGTTCAGCTTGAAGCAGAGGCTGCTCAAATCGCGGACAAATCTGAACGGGCAGAAATGTTAGAAATGTTGGGGTTAGGAAAAGGCGCAATGCCTACATTTATCAATAGTGCTTTTAGAATGCTCGGTCTGCGCACGTATTTCACCACAGGCGAAAAAGAAACCCGCGCGTGGACCTTCAAGGCAGGTGCTACAGCTCCCGAAGCTGCAGGTGTGATTCACGGTGATTTTCAAAGAGGTTTTATTAAAGCTGAAGTTGTGGGATGGGAAGAATTGATCGCAGCAGGCAGTTGGGCCAAAGCTCGAGATGCAGGAAAACTACGTATTGAAGGTAAGGATTACCTCTTTCAAGATGGTGATGTTACGGAATTCCGTTTTAACGTCTAATTTCTCCACATTTGACAATCACCCTAATTGGTTCTAATCTAGACAATTCACCGATTCGAATGGTTCTTATGGAGAATAGCTCAAAATTAATGAACGTGATTGATTCCTTTTATAAGGGCACACGATATATTCGAGCCGCCGCAAAAGGCTCCGTGTTTGCTGTTGTTATGGGGTTGGGGATATGGAGAATTGGCCATCTCCCTCCTTCTTGTGATGACACTCCTTCGTCGAAGCCATGTCAGGCAGCTGAGGCATCGCTTTCAGATGATTCCCTTGTAGATTTGGAAATATTTTTGGCACTTGCCGGCGGTACTGCGGGTGTACTTGTTTGTGGGACTGTCGATGTCGCGAAGGCTGGTGCGCGTGAATTCGAGAAAAGAGAGGTAAATGGTCGTCCTAGTTCGCATCAACCACTTACGGAAAGACGTATTGATCAGTTGTTGGCTCGGCATGCAAATGGCGCCCCCCAAAGCTCCATGTTCGATAGCAATCATGGAGCGGTTCATTCTCCGTACATGTCTGATAGGAGAGCTTCCTCGGGTATAAGCAGTGTTAAATCGTCAGGTGAGGTTCACAGAAGATATTGATTAAGAAAGATAATTTACAAGAAAAAGGTAATACGGATATGACGAATCGCTCACAAGCAAACGGATCTAGGGTTCAAGAGGCTCTACATGATGCTGCCCTCATTTTAGGTGCTGGGGCTGTTGTAGGTTTAGGTGGAGCCGGTGTTGACTTAGCGATGTTCCATTTCTATCCCCCAAGCCCAGGCCACAAATGGCCAATAATATTCGGTCAAGTCATCTCCCCAATACTTTATGCAGGATGTTTGGGAGGAATAAATGTATGGGAAGCTATCAGGAATACTCCTGGTGGAGATGCACGCAGTATTCAGGCACGCGGGAATGGAATAGATGGCGGTGGTCGACCGGGGTCGGGACCATCTTTGAATTCTAGCGGCAAACCATCATTTCTCGACCGTTGAGTGCTGTTAACGAAGCAACCTTACCGACTTTATTAGATTCCGAAACTACGACGTAACCTTAAAATCCCAGTGATATTTTTGTGGCGATGATGGTTCGGGCTGATCGGCTGGCCAATAAAAAATTTCCGCTTGGTGCGTTCCTGCAACAAATTGTTCGATGACATTTCCTTTTCCTGGACGAAAAGTGTATTGACCGAGTGAGACAACTTTTTCGAGTTGATCATCAGGAATTACTTCGCCGTCAATAAAAAGTCGGCCAATATAGCCATCCTGTAAATCGAAACTTACTTCAGCTTGAGGACGTTGCAAACCTCCCGGAGGTGGCACAACTTTCTCAACGTTGCTTGCAACAGACTTTGTGGGGGTCGTATCGGAACTCGAAACAGAAATGACGAAAAAGATTGCGACGATGGCACCTAGTGCCGAGAGGAGACCCGCGCGGAAATATCGGTTATTCACGCAAGAGATACTAACGCAATGCACCCCATGTTCTGTTAGTAACTCTTTATCCGCATTCTGGCACGCTTGTCGCATATTTTTCCGCTAGCGTAAAGAGTCGTGAGTACAACGTTAGATCTCACCGGACGAGTTCTTTCGGACCGGTATCGCCTCTTGTCGGGTGCTGGCATGGGCTCGAGTGGTGTTGTCTACGTGGCCGATGACATCCAGCTGAAGCGTCAAGTCGCGGTCAAAGTTCTTCACCGGGGATATAACGCCGACGCTGCCTTCTTGCGCCGCTTTCGTGCCGAAGCCCAACTTGCTGCGCGCCTCCATCACCATAATATTGTCTCGGTCTATGACTGGGGAGAAGATGAAGTCCCGTACCTCGTTTTAGAACTGCTCGAAGGTGGTTCGTTGCGATCCATGCTCGATGAGGGCATCATGCTCACACCCGCGCAAGCTGCTCATATGGGGATGCAGATCTGTGCTGGCCTCGAGTATGCACACTCTCGCGGACTTGTGCACCGAGATATCAAACCGGCCAACCTTCTTTTTGACGAACATGGAATTGTGCGAGTTGCTGACTTTGGGTTGGCGCGCGCATTGGCTGAAGCGAGCTATACGGAACCATCCGGCGCCGTTATTGGTACAGCGCGGTACGCCTCGCCCGAACAAGCAAGTGGTCATCGACTCGATGGTCGAAGTGATCTGTATTCATTGGCGCTCGTATTGCATGAAGCAGTGAGTGGGGATGTTCCTTTTTCTTCCGATACTGCAGTGTCTACACTGGCCGCTCGCGTTAACAGTGACATAATCGCACATTCGAGTCTGGGTGTTCTCGGCGCAGTAATTGAACAAGCCGGTAAAGCTAATCCAGATGAACGTTATCGTGATGCAGCAACGATGTTCAAAGCACTGAACGATGTTGCCGCCGCACTTCCTAAACCAGGGCCATTGACCCTTGTTCCTCAAGATGGTCTTATTGTCGATCCGAATCCCACAAATATTGTCGTTACCCCCACCAACTTGTTTGATCAAGACACCGGTGGCGATACCGCTCTCGACATGTCACCTGATGCAGTATCGCAACGATTTCACAAAGAATCAAACCGCCTCAATATTTTTGGCCGACGTCAATTTGTTGGATGGTTCATGCTTGCACTCGTGATTGCAGTGACGATGGCCGGAACTTTTGCATTTGCAACATCATCTTCATCAACAGTTGTTGTTCCTAATGTCGCTGGTCTCCAAAAAGACGTTGCTTCAGCTCAAGTGGCGCAGACAGGATTACGTGTAAAGTTCAGAGAAAAGTTTTCGGACGATCCCAGCGGTTCGGTGATCGATATGGAGCCTGGTGCTGGAACGTATGTCGATAGCGATGGGACAGTACGTCTCGTATTGTCTCGAGGACCCAAACCTATTGCTGTGACAGATGTGATGGGAAAAAAATTAAGTCCCGCTGATGCTCGTTTGGCTCTAGAAAAACAGGGATTTATTGTCAACGAACGTCGAGAGTTTTCTGAAGAAATTGCAAAAGATTCACTTGTCAAAACAGAGCCTGCAACAAATAAGAAGCTTCCGCCTGAATCCATCATTGTATTGGTGGTCAGCGACGGGCCCACACCGATCGCAATTCCCAATGTTGCGGGCCAGACATACGACGAAGCTGCTGGGGCAATAAGTGCTGCGGGTTTTGCTGCAGCGCGACGGGATGACTTTTCCGATACTGTTGAAGTAGGAACAGTCATTGGTAGTAGTCCGGAAGGTAATTCGAAAGCTCAAAGGGGCGCAACTGTCACAATTCTCGTCAGTAAGGGCCCTGAGCTTGTTAGCGTTCCTAATGTTGTAGGACTCACTGTTGAAGCGGCTTCTGCCAAATTAGAAGCCATCGGGCTTGTGGCTGAAGTGCAGAATTATAAAGCAGGTAAAAAAGTGCGCGCACAAGATCCCAATGGCGGTTCTAAAGTCAAAAAGGGTTCACAAATCACACTCTTTCTCTAGTAGTTAGGGTCTGATCTTGGAAAAACGGAGAAGATAGAGAATCTCACAAGAGATTTCTTTTACGTTTTCCAAGGTCGGACCCTCCCCGAAATTCACTACGTCGCAGCAATGCGTTCAGTTGTCTCGCGTCTTGAGGTTCCAATGAGCACCCGTGCCCTCCCCCGAGGATACGAGACTTGCAATTAAGATGTTTCCATGGGTTTACTTGATGGGAAAACGGTTATCATCACGGGTGCGGGTCGAGGACTCGGTCGTGAACATGCACTTTTGATCGCAAGTGAAGGCGCCAATGTTGTTGTCAACGACCTGGGCGGTTCTCTCGATGGTGAGGGCGAAGATAAAGCCGCGGCTCAAGTTGTCGTCGAAGAAATCATCGCTGCTGGAGGACAAGCTGTCGGAAACGTCGACAACATTGCAACTATGGAAGGTGCCCAAGTACTTCTAGAAACTGCAACCTCAACTTTTGGTGATGTCAATGGTCTCGTAAACAATGCAGGGATTCTTCGCGACCATATGCTCGTCAACATGACCGAAGAAGAGTGGGATTCGGTTATCAATGTCCATATGCGTGGGCACTTTTGTCCGACACGCGTGATCTCAGAATATTGGCGTAACCAAAGCAAAGAAGGAAAAGAAGTCAAAGCTGCGCTTGTTCACACAACATCAACTTCTGGTTTGTTAGGCAATGTCGGACAAACAAATTACGGCGCCGCCAAAGCGGGTATTGCAGCCTTTTCACAGATTTGCGCAATGGAACTTAATCGGTATGGAGTACGCTCCAATGCTATTGCTCCCGCAGCGCGCACGCGTATGACAGAGCACACTCCCGGCTTTGAAGATATGGTAAAAAAGCCAGAAGATGAAAATGAATTCGATGCGTGGCATCCAGGTAACGTTTCTCCGATGGTTGCTTATCTGCTTTCTGATCGATGCACATTTAATGGACAAACTTTTCTCGTCACCGGTGGTCTCGTGCAAAAGTTTGTGCCGTGGTCGCTCAGTGACACAGAAAAACTAGAACGCGAATCGCGTTGGACTCCCGACGAGCTCGCAACTTCTTTCGACTCGATGTAGTTCAAGTGCGTTACTAATTTCATGGCTGATGATAACGTTTCCACAGACAGGGTTGCACCCTGTAAATCCCTGCAAGCCCTGCAAACTTAAGGCGCATTATCTATGAGCATTGACCGTGCCCTTATCTTCGGCGTTATCGGTCTTGTGCTTAATTGCATTGGTTATGCGCCATACATTCGTGGCATTTTTGCAGGAACCGTGAAACCGCAACGGATCACGTGGGGGATCTGGACCATCTTGGTCGGCATTCCTTTCATCAACCAGGTGCACAATGGGGGAGGGTACTCCTCTTACTTCTTTGGAAGCGTTACGGTACTGACAACAGTTGTTTTTGTTCTATCAATTACTCGTGGTGTCGGTGGACGATCTGGCTTTGATGTTATCGTATTAATTGCAGCAGTCATTCTTTTTATCGTATGGGCTCTGACTCGCGATACGCGCATAACAACAATCATCGCAGTAACCATTGATGGAGTTGCTGCGCTACCAACACTGGTCAAAGCATATAAATATCCACAGACGGAAGTATATTTACAATGGGTTTTGGCAGCATGTGGAGGATTTTTTGGAATGCTCGCGCTGCCACGAGTGAACTATATCTTACTCATCTATCCTGTTTATGTAATCACAATGAATAGTTCGATTGCAATATCGAAATTTTTTGGAGAACGAAAAGATACTTCACTAAATAGCGAAAGTGAATTGTAATGTTGACTGATCGAGCGTTTCTTTTTGGAATGGCTGCACTTATTCTCAATGGCATAGGATACGCGCCCTACATTCGAGGCATATTTCGAGGAACGGTAAAGCCGCAACGCATTACGTGGGGCCTCTGGACAATTTTGACCGGCATTATTTTTGTAAATCAAGTGCTTAATGGGGGAGGCTATTCTTCGTATTTTTTTGGGAGTACAACTCTTCTCGTGACAACTGTTTTTGTTCTTTCATTTGTAAAAGGAATGGGAGGTCGATCGAGGTTTGATGTTTTTGTTCTGATTGCAGCAGTAGTTCTCTTTATTAGCTGGGCATTTACTCGTGACACACGTACAACGACGATCATTGCTGTCTCAATAGATGGCATCGCTGCATTGCCGACACTTGTTAAGGCATATAAGCACCCGCATACCGAAGCGTATCTCCAATGGATATTGGCAGCTGCCGGTGGAGTCCTTGTTTTCTTTGCCGTTCCGACAACGGACTATATTTTGTTCGTCTATCCGGTCTATGTGGTTGTGATGAATGCAGCCATTGTGGGGGCAAAGTTTTTGGCGGAACAAAATATAAAGTCTTCGCGGATTGCATAAAACGAACAGCGCGAAATGAGAAATTCCCAAAACGGACATAAGGAACACGTTTTGTTATTGTAAAACTTTTGCTTCTCAATATCGACTTCTTTCTATACGATGAAATTAATAGGAAGCGGAAAGTTGCCAACTGAGTTGGTTAACAAAGAGGGGTCTCATGAGACGATTTCGTCAAGGAGCAACAAACGGACCATCTATGTTGCGTCCCGGTGCTGGCTATGGCCGGCTCTGTTTCGGCGCTCCGGGGCCAACGCAAGAAGTGGAACCTCGCGAAGAATTGCATCCCGAACTTTTTACGGGAGAAGTTTATGAAGCTCCCACATTTTCTGTTCGCGACTTCTTATCTCAAGATAAGTGCGGCGACTTATCTCAAGACAAGCGCGGCGACACCATCATCGATCTCACCAACGAATAATTTTTCTTGGCGTTGGGCTGATTTTTCAACTATATAGTTGAAAAATCAGCCCAACGCCGAATAATTTTAGAGCGTGATCGACTTGAGTTGAGTCGCGAGATCTTCCAAGAACGGCATGGACGGCATCGCGTTTGCTGATGATGTCATCGACAAGAGTTTTGCAATATCTCCGCTGACGGTAATTTTTCCCTCCATCATGGCAGTGAGAACGATGTTCATTTCACCTTCGAGAAAGAGTTTGTATGCCGTTTCGTAGTCAGTTTTGACGCTCAGATCTGGAGTTTCAATGTGCTCTTTATCGACACGAGCCACTCCTTCATTCGCACTGATGGAAATGAGTTTATCGCCATAAGGCGTAGGTGTAATTGTGACGTTCATGGAGAAGGACACGTCAACAGGAGCGTCGGCGGTATTGGTTTCGCTCAAAGATTCAGCAGCTAACTCCCATTCGGGGGATAAGAACTCAAATTTTTCGGTCATGCTTTCCACTCTAATGCAGATCTCCTTCTAAGCTGAATGTATGACACGCATAACATCTGACGAAGTCCGTCATGTCGCAAAACTCGCGCGCCTTGCTGTGAGCGATGAAGAAGCAGAAACCTTTACCAATCAACTCGAAGGACTGCTCGAGCATTTCTCGGCGATCTCGGCCATTGATACTGCCGGTATCGAACCCACATCGCATCCGCTGGCAATGACGAACGTGTTTCGCCGCGACGAAGTGAAGCCATCGCTTACTCAAGAAGAAGTGTTGAGTAATGCACCGGCATCAGAAAACGGCCGTTTCAAAGTTCCACAAATTTTGGGTGAAAGTGACAGCGAATGAGTGACAACCTTTCCAGTCGCACAGCGGCAGAGCTTACGCAATCTTTTCTCGCAGGAGATATCAGCGCTGCTGACGTCGCTCGTTCCAGTCTTGACGTTGTCAATACCCAAGAAAATGAACTTGATGCCTACCTAACGGTGATGGATGAAGCCGCTTTGGCGCAGGCCGAGGCAATTGATAAACGAAAAGCTGCGGGTGAAAAACTTGGTCCTTTGGCCGGAACAACCATCGCGGTAAAAGACAACATGGCGACACGCGGTGTGCGAACAACGTGCGCGAGCAAGATCCTTGAAAACTGGGTTCCTGTTTACAATGCAACCGTCGTTGAAAAATTACGTGAAGCTGACGCGGTCATTATCGGAAAGACAAACCTCGACGAATTCGCAATGGGTTCATCGACAGAAAACTCTGCATTTAAAACGACAAAGAATCCGCACGACACCACAAAAGTTCCTGGTGGTTCTTCGGGTGGATCTGCGGCAACGGTTGCGGCAGGTGCGGTGACGTTTGCTCTGGGCTCCGATACCGGAGGTTCCATTCGTCAACCTGCATCACTGTGTGGAATCGTTGGCGTCAAACCCACCTATGGTCGTGTTTCTCGCTACGGTTTAGTTGCTTTTGGTTCGTCACTCGATCAGATTGGTCCTTTCGCGCGCAATGTAACTGACGCAGCGCTTTTGCTCGATGTGCTCTCTGGTCACGACGAACGTGATTCGACATCGATTAACCGTGAATACGAACCACTCGTCAATGTCCTCGATCGCGGTATCGAAGGTTTACGTGTAGGAATCATCGAAGAACTGCGCGGCCCCGAAGGATTTCAACCTGAAGTGCTCAGTGCCGTTGATGAAACAGCGAAGCAGTTAGAAAAAAATGGGGCGAAGGTAGATACAGTTTCGATTCCTTCATCGACCTATGGGCTTAGTGCGTATTACATCATTGCTCCGGCAGAAGCATCTTCGAACCTCGCGCGTTTTGACGGAATGCGATACGGCCTTCGGGTTGAAGAAGCTAGTGCTGCGCTCACTAATGAAGCTACGCGTCAAGCGGGCTTTGGCGAAGAGGTAAAGCGACGAATCATGCTTGGGACCTACGCTCTCAGTGCCGGCTATTACGATGCATATTATGCACAGGCACAAAAAGTTCGCACACTTATGATTAATGACTTTGCTCGCGCGTATGAAAACTTCGACATTCTTCTCGCTCCTACTTCTCCCACAACAGCATTTGGGATTGGTGAAAAAGTGGATGACCCCATGGCGATGTATTTGAACGACGTATGTTCTATTCCTACCAACCTTATTGGTGCAACAGCGATGTCGATTCCTGTCGGAGTTGATGCAAATAATCTACCCATTGGCGCCCAGATCTTTGCTCCACCGCTAGGAGAAGATGTTCTCTTTCAGGCAGCAGCAGTGATTGAACAATCGGCGAATTACTGCGCAACACCACGGGTTGGAGCATTTGAAAGTGGGGCGAAATAATGACAACTACGCTTGTGAATACTGAATTTGAAGCCGTTATTGGTTTGGAGGTTCACGTTGAGCTTTCGACCAATACAAAATTGTTTTGTGGCTGCGCAAATGATTTCGGTTCCGAGCCCAACACCAACGTATGCCCCGTGTGTATGGCTTTGCCGGGTGCGTTACCAGTGCTGAATGAACAAGTCGTCGAGTTTGCACTCCGTATTGGCGAAGCCCTCGAATTCAATGTTCCTGAAACGAGCGTGTTCCACCGAAAAAATTATTTCTATCCGGACATGCCCAAAAATTTCCAGACTTCACAGTTTGACCATCCTATTTGTATGGACGGTCAGCTTGAAATTGAAACCAGCACGGGAACAAAAGTAATTCGTATCGAGCGTGCGCACATGGAAGAAGACACAGGAAAGTCAACCCACGTGGGTGAATCCGGCCGTCTTCATGGAGCTGAGTACTCGCTGGTTGATTACAACCGTGCGGGCGTTCCTCTGATGGAAATCGTGTCGCGTCCAGACATTTCATCGTCCGAAGAAGCGCGCGCGTATGTTTCTGCATTACGAGCGGTCCTTCAATCGATTGATGTTTCTGATGTGAAGATGGAAGAGGGCTCCATGCGTGTCGATGCCAACGTTTCTGTTCGTCCTGTGGGCCAAGTTGAATTGGGCACTCGTGCAGAAATCAAGAACATGAACTCGTTGCGTTCACTTGGTCGTGCAGTGGACTATGAAATTGCTCGCCAGGTTGCGTTAGTAAAAAACGGCGTGCGCATTATTCAGGAAACGCGTCACTGGAATGAAAATGATGGAAAGACTTCGTCGATGCGTTCGAAGGAAGAAGCGAATGATTACCGTTATTTTCCCGAACCAGATCTCGTTCCTGTTTCTCCCACACAAGAGATGCGTGATGCTGTTCATGCAGGCATGCCAGAACTTCCTGCGCAAAAACGAGAACGTCTCATTGCTGATTGGAATATTTCTGATACCGACGCGCGAACTTTGGTTGCTCAACCTGAGCTGTATGACTTTGTTGCAGCGGCTGTGTACTTGGGGGGCGAAGCTATTGCAAAAGACGCAACGAGCTTTACCGTGATTGAAATCGCGGGTGCGCTCAATGAAAAGGGCATAGATATTGTTGTTACCCCCATAACCCCTGAAAATTTAGCCCATACATGCACGCTTGTTGCTGCTGGTGATATTTCGCGCGGGCAGGCCAAGACACTTCTGTCGTATCTGGTTGATGAAGGTGGAGTCGTCTCGGAGGTTGTTGAACAATTAGGACTTAAGCAAGTGTCAGACACATCTGCGCTTCAAACAATTGTTGATGATGTTTTGTCTCAGTATCCTGATGACGTTGCTCAGTGGCCAGATGCTGATGAAGGCAAGCGCAAAAAACTTCAAGGTTTCTTTATGGGTAAATGTATGGCTGCAAGTAAAGGCCAAGGTAACCCGCAGATCTTCACGTCACTGATTGAATCAAAACTCGACTAATAATGAGTGTTGGGTCGATTTGGCGTCTATATAGCTGCTCAGATAGCCCAACGCTTAAGTGGGAAGAGATTAATACGTAAACGATCCTTCACTGTGTGTTGAAAAAGTTAGTTCGGGCTGCAGCTGTGCCACTTCATATTTTTCAATTGCGAGATCGACCTTATCGCCTAAGAGATTTTCATAACGGGAAAGCGTTACCAAGATTTTTGCATGAGTTGACGTATGGGTATGGACGTTGACAACATCAGCTTTCAACCATTCGTTGTTTTTTCCAACAGGGCAAGCATTGCTGATAACGAATTCGCCGATCTTACATTCGAGACCCATGCGAAGGTCGTCGCACAGAGCGCTGAAACGACTATGAGATTCGAATGAAGTGCTCGGTGCGTAGGTCATGTCTTCCACGTTATGGCTATCGTTCACCTTTGGAACGATCATGATGCGAATTTCTGCAAAGTGTGCTTGCAAAGGTTCACGAGTAGTCCGTCATCCCGAGAGAGCCGACCGAAGGGCGTCCTGAGTTTGCGAAGGATCTCGAAGGATCTCCGCGCAGCAGCGTGCGACAAGAGTCGCGACAACTGAACGGACTGCTGCAAGTGAGTTATATTTGGGGGAGGGCCGCACCTTGTACTGCACCTCGCCGTAATCAATCTCGTTTCCAAGGTACGTCCCTAAATGTAGAAAAAGATTGCTGAACTTCGCGCGCCGCCGACTAATCTTTTCCTATGTCGAATGATCCAACAACTCCTCATAATCCCGCAAAAATCAACAGCTCTCGCGTAACCGATGGCATGAACCGGGCACCTGCGCGAGCCATGCTTCGAGCTGTGGGAATGGGGGAAGAGGACTGGAATAAAGCACAAGTTGCTATTGCAAGCAGTTGGAACGAAGTAACCCCGTGCAATATGTCATTGCAGAGATTGGCGGGACACGCAAAAGAAGGCGTTCGTACAGCGGGCGGTTATCCTCTTGAATTTTGCACAATCGCAGTAAGCGATGGAATCTCAATGGGTCACGAAGGAATGCGCGGTTCGTTAGTGAGCCGCGAAATCATTGCAGATTCAGTGGAATGTGTTGTCCATTCCGAGGGGCTCGATGCATTGGTGGCATTCGCGGGATGTGACAAATCGTTGCCCGGCATGATGATGGCGGCAGCACGTACAAACGTACCGAGCGTTTTTGTGTATGGTGGCTCGATTTATCCTGGTGAGTACAAAGGCAAAGCTATCGATATCGTCGATGTTTTTGAAGCTGTGGGTGCATGTGCAGCGGGAAACATAACAGAAGAAGAACTCAAAGCGATCGAATGTGGAGCATGCCCGAGCGAGGGAAGTTGTGCCGGAATGTTTACTGCAAACACAATGGCTTCTGTCGGTGAAGCTATTGGTCTTTCTCTTCCCGGTTCCTCGTCTGTTCCTGCTCCCGATGATCGGATGAATGATTATGCGCGCAAAGCAGGTGAAGCCGTGATGAATTTGGCGAACAATAACATCCGCCCTCGCGATATCATGACTAAAGAAGCATTTCATAATGCAATCGCAATTGTTATGGCGTTAGGTGGCTCCACCAATGCTGTGCTTCATTTGCTCGCGATTGCGAACGAAGCGCGTGTGGAATTAGAACTTGATGATTTCAATAAAATAGCGAAACGCGTTCCTCACTTTGCAGATACAAAACCTCATGGAAAATATCACATGGTCGACATCGATCGTATTGGTGGTATTCCCGTTGTCATGAAAGAACTGCTTGATGCAGATTTGTTGCATGGCGATTGTATGACTGTTACGGGAAAAACTCTTGCACAAAATATTGAAGAGTCGGCGCCGCGCGCAGTGGATGGTGAAGTCGTTCACTCGATTAAGGATCCGATTCATGCAGTTGGCGGAATAGCAATCTTGAAAGGTTCACTTGCACCACAGGGTTGTGTGGTCAAAGTCGCTGGCCTCAATGAAAATCAATTGCAGTTCACAGGTAACGCTCGCGTGTTTGATGGTGAAGACTTAGCAATGGAAGCAATCCTTGCGGGAAAGATTAATGCCGGCGATATTTTGGTAATTCGCTACGAAGGTCCTAAGGGTGGTCCGGGTATGCGCGAAATGCTTGCCGTAACCGGTGCCATGAAAGGTGCAGGTCGCGGGGGAGACTGTGCGCTTATTACCGATGGCCGTTTCTCGGGAGGAACCCACGGTTTTTGTGTCGGTCACGTTGCGCCCGAAGCAGTTGATGGTGGTCCGATCGCTTTTGTGTACGAGGGCGACACCATTGTTATTGATGCGATCAATCATACGATTGAGCTATTGGTTGACGAATCTGAACTCGAAAAGCGAAAAGCAGACTGGAAGATTCCAGAGCCCAGGTACACCTCTGGGTTTTTGGCAAAGTATGCCAAACTTGCTCAGGGCGCAGAGACTGGCGCGATTACGAACTTCTAAAATTCTCTATTCAGCAGATTCGGGCAAAGGGTGCCTTTAAATCGAGGCATTTGAACGACGGGGAGGGAACAAATCTCTATAAATATTGCGAATCGCCCAGAATTTCGAGTATTCTGTAATGCAATGACAAACAACCTCGTGGTCCTTATGTAGCTTACACCCGCTCACCGAGCGTTTGTAAGCAGCTGCCCTCCAATCGGAGGGCTTTTCCATTTCTGGCGAAGAAATGAAAATGATTACGGGATACAAAATATAGGAGACAATCATGCGACTCACCGGAGCACAAGCACTCGTCAAAAGTCTTGAAATGCAAGACGTTGACGTGGTCTTTGGTTTGCCTGGTGGTGCCATCTTGCCTGTTTACGATCCTATTCTTGATTCACCCATTCGTCACATCCTCGTTCGCCACGAACAGGGTGCTGGACATATGGCTGAGGGTTATGCGCATGCAACAGGTAAGCCAGGTGTAGCCATTGTGACTTCGGGTCCAGGAGCAACCAACATTGTCACTCCTTTAGCGGACGCGATGATGGACTCGATCCCAATGGTTGTGATCACGGGACAAGTTCCTCTTTCCGTGATTGGTACAGATGCATTTCAAGAATGCGACACTGTCGGAATCACGATGGGTGTCACCAAACACAACTGGCTTGTTACTTCCGCGCAAGATATTCCTCGTGTGATTAAAGAAGCTTTTCATGTTGCTACCACAGGACGTCCCGGTCCGGTATTGGTCGACATTCCTAAAGACATCGCGAATCAAGAGATGGATTGGTATTGGCCAGAAACAATTGATTTGCCTGGATACAAACCGACGACAACAGGTCATCCCAAACAAATTAAAGAAGCAGCACAATATATTTTGGCTGCCAAGAAACCCGTTATCTATGCCGGTGGTGGAATCTTAAAAGCTCGCGCTGCAGAAGTGTTAAAAGAATTTGCAGAACTTACCGGTGCTCCCGTTGTGACAACACTGATGGCACGTGGTGCATTTCCTGACGATCATGAACAGTGTTTGGGGATGCCTGGCATGCACGGAAATTTCACGGCTATTACTGCGATGCAAGAAAGCGATCTCCTTATTACTCTTGGCGCACGTTTTGATGATCGCGTAACAGGAAAGCTTGCCGGGTTTGCTCCGGATGCGAAAATTATCCATGTTGACATTGACCCAGCTGAACTGGGCAAGGTGCGAAACCCCGATGTGCCCATCGTTGGAGATTGTCGTCTTGTTATTGAAGCTCTTGTGAAAACAACGGCGAAAGCATTTGAGAAAAGCGGAAAGCCGGATCTCACGAAATGGTGGGACACCGTGAACGGATGGAGAGAAGAATTTCCTCTGACATACGACACCACGGATGCCGGAGTTCTGAAACCTCAATACTGTATCGAGCAGATTCGCGACGCATCTCCCAAAGACACCATCCTTGTTGCCGGTGTGGGACAACATCAAATGTTTGCCAGCCAATATTGGAAGTTCAATTATCCCTACACCTGGGTTAACTCCGGAGGTCTAGGAACAATGGGCTTTGCTGTTCCTGCAGCCATTGGCGCCAAGGTTGCAATGCCTGATCGAATGGTATGGGCAATAGACGGTGATGGTTGTTTCCAAATGACGGCACAAGAGCTCGTCACTGCAGCCATTGAAAAAATTCCCGTCAAAATTGCTATCTTGGACAATTCCTATTTGGGCATGGTTCGTCAATGGCAGGAATTGTTTTATGAAGAGCGGTATTCAGAAGTGTACCTCTCGGACACCATTCCCGATTTCGTTATGTGGGCAACAGCTATGGGTTGTGCGGGTTTTCGCGTGGACACAGTTGACGAAGTTGCGCCTACGATTGAAAAAGCTAATGCGATTAACGATCGACCAGTTGTTGTGGATTTCCGAATTGATCCGTCCGAGAAGGTATATCCGATGGTACCTGTAGGACGGACGAACTCAGAAGTAGAGCTTGGGCCAATGTACCCGGACGATGCAAAGAAAAAGGGAAAGAAGTAGTTATGGGTCAAAGTCATTATGCAAAAACTGGTCATCATATATACTCTGTTTTGGTCGAAAACCGTTTCGGGGTCCTTACTCGCGTGGCAGCACTCTTTGCTCGTCGTGGATTCAACATTTATTCATTGGCAGTATCTCCAACAGACGACGAACGTTTTAGTCGCATGACAATTGTTGTTGATGCAGAAGGCACTCCGCTTGAACAAGTCGTTAAGCAACTTCATAAACTCATTCCTGTTATTAAGATTGCGGAAATTGGTTCGGGTGAAGGCGTTGAGCGTGAACTCATGCTTGTGACTATTCAGGCTGAAGCGCAGAACCGCAGCGTCGTTACGGAACTTGCCGCAATCTTCGAAGCAAATGTAGTTGATGTGGGTCATGATTCAATGACTTTGATGATGGCGGGAACTCCGGATCAAGTTGATGCATTCGGCGATTTGGTTCGACCTCATGGTGTTGTGGAAATCCAGCGCACCGGACGTATTGCATTGCCCAAACTAAGTCACGAAGCCTCGCATAAATCTCGTGCTGTGAAAACGGCATAAAAGGAATATGGTAAAGCACAATGACAGATTCATTACGTCTTGTTGACGCGCCTGCACAAATTGTCTGTGTCGATTGTGGAGGAGAAGCTTTTTTGCTTGAACGTCTAGAACCGGGCGAGCAAGTAGAAGTGGGAACGATCTTGTCGTATCGATGCAAGGATTGCATGGATCGCTGGGACATTGAAATAGGAGATGAAGAATGAAACGAATGTTTTCCCTCGGTATTATATGTGTCGTTGTTCTCGCCTTGCCTGCCTGCTCAGAGTCCAAGGATGAGAAGAAAGCTGATGTTGTAGTCACGACGACAACGACCACCACTATTCCGCTTCCCGCGTTCACAGAAACACCGGAAACGCTTAAGATCCCTAACCCATGTGAAGTAATCAGTATTGAACATATCGAAAATATTATTTCCAATGCCACTCAACGCGGCCCGCTTATTCAGAATGCAGTTGTTGCGAGCAAGGCGTGCGAATGGACTAAACCGAATAAGGATTACCCTCGCGTAGGCGTTTCAATCGTTTTGTCGCCAACTGTCTACGATGCTATTGAAGCTACCAAGGTTGCTGATGCTGTTGTGGGCGACAAAGCATTTATTGTTGACGGATTTGTGACTGCGTTTGGCGGAACGTCATGTGGACAAACCATCATCGTAAAACTGCGTGCATATTCCTATTCCGTAGCAGTATGTAATGCGAAAGATAAGAAACCATCCGATAAAGAATTGATTGAACTCGCTACTGACGTTCAAAATTCACTACCCTAAACATTGAAGTTTTTATAGTTTTATCATCACTCATACAAGGAAAGGACCAATCATGGCCACCGTTTACTACGACAAAGATGCAGATCTTTCTCTTCTCGAAGGAAAGAAAGTCGCGATTCTGGGATATGGAAGCCAGGGTCACGCCCATGCTCTTAACTTGAAAGAGTCGGGAGTCAATGTCTG
>CALMUU010000206.1 GCA_937872965.1 uncultured Actinomycetes bacterium | reverse complement strand
AACTACTGAGTGATATTCATCATGGCATCACGCATGACGCCAAACTTCGCTTGAGTTTCATCCCACTCTTGCAAAGCGTCAGAGCCTGACACGATCCCGACGCCTGCATAGAGTCGCGCGTGTGCTCCTTTTACTTGAGCACAGCGAATAGCTATTGCGGATTGTCCATCACCAGACGAGTCGACCCATCCCACTGGTGCACCATACATATCTCGATCAAAGCCCTCTACCTCAGCAATAATTTTCATGGCAGTCTGTGTGGGGGTCCCTGCCACGGCTGGCGTGGGGTGAAGAGTCGTAATGAGTGTCATAAGATCCGATGACGGAGCGGCTGTTGCCGTTACCGATGTTGCGAGGTGGGCAACATGAGGAAGGCGCACTACGTGTGGAACCTCGGATGAAGTTACATTACTTGCCACGGTTTCAAGTTTAGAAACGATATCGTCAATGACTACCTGGTGCTCGTTGCGGTCTTTCATGTTCGTTTGAAGATCCGCAATGTCGGCATCATCGTCATCAATTCGTGCATGACGGCGTCGGGTTCCTGCCATGGGCAGGCAACGAATGGAACGTGAAAACTTTTCAACCAAGAGTTCGGGCGATGCACCAACAAAGCCATTAACGGCAAAGACATAGCTTTCCGGCTGTGAATCCATCAGTTCACATACGAGGAGGCGAATATCGATGGGGACGTCTGCCGAGACATTGAGTTGACGTGCTATCACTACTTTGGTTGCATTGCCTATTTCGATATGTTTGAGAACAGTTTCTATCTTGTCCACAAATTGATCACGTGACTCAGGACTCATCATCTCAATGTGGTGAGGATGTTCAATGCTGTGGTGAACGCTTGGAGCCTCTTGTCTGGTTATTGCGTTCTGTGCTGATCCTTTCGAAATACGGAAGTGCGTAATCCATTGATGATTATCGATATGGATCATCTCTTGAGGGAGAGCTATAAGGTTATCTGCTCTGTTGTTAGCCTGAGGATCAAAGGTTTGCCCAAAAATAGCAAAGGGTTTGTGGTCATTAGCGCTTGTTCCTTCGAGTGCTCGCAATACATCTACGATGTCATTTGCGGGGAAAGTGTCCAAAACTCCTCGACATATGTAGATACCTCGAGAAGAAATAAAAATTGAATCCTCGGGAGAGAGAATATTTGAAAGCGACGAATCAAGTCGGTAGTTTTCAACCTCGAAATGGTAATTGTTTGTCATTATGTAGAATCCAATTGCATCTTAGTTACGCGGTGCTTTTTGTTGCACTGATAAGAATCAGCGAACCACCGAGTAGTGGAGTGATGTGTACATTCTGTGCTCCAGCTTGTACCATCATTTCTGACAGCACTTTTTCTGATGGAAGATACGCAGTGGAACGAGGAAGGTACTCGTAGGCATCTTTATTCCTTGAGATAAGCCATCCTACCTTTGGAGCAATTTTTGCAAACCAGATTCTATTTCCCAGTTTTAACAAACGATTTTTGGGAACAGAAACATCGACAGCAACGAATCGACCGCCGCTTTTTAGGACTCGCATGATTTCTTCAAAGATAATACCGAGTTCAACAAAATTACGCATAGCGTATCCGCACACTACACCGTCACAACTATTATTCGGTAGTGGGAGTTCCGTCGCATCGCACTGAATGCGATCTTGCGTTGCACGTGCGTGGTTGAGCATTCCAAAAGACAGATCACACGCAACGGGAACCATGTCGTGTGCGTTGAGCATTCGAGAAAAGTCACCTGTTCCACTCGCAAGGTCAACCACGACTGAACCGGGAGGAATACGCAACTCTTTCAGCGCGATTCTGCGAGCGTACTTATCGAGACCGAATGAAATAAACGAGTTCGTTTTTTCATAGGTAGGTGCAATGTCGTCGAACATTGAACGCACCATCGTTTTTTTCTTTTCACCGGTGGGGAGTTCTTGTTGGATTTTCATAGAGATTCTCCTTGGACAGGAACCGGGGTTTCTCCGAGAACTGTTGCGATATCTTTGGGTTCCGCTGAATTGTATGGTACAGGAAGAGCATAGGACTTTTTGAGAGCTCCAATCGCAATAAGAAGACTCAGCAGTATTATGCCTGTGGAAACAAAAAGTTGTCGTGCTCCGAAATGCTCAATAAAAATACTTTGAAGTATGGAAGCAAGTGGAAATAAAAATCCGACTGTTGCCATAAATGCTGCAGCCACACGCCCTTTGAGTTCAGGAGGAGTAGCCAGTTGAGTAGCCAGTGTCGTTGACGTGAGGGTTCCTAGATATGTCATTCCGAAAAAGAGAGCGATAGGAGATGCCACAATAAGGTTGGGTGAAAGACCAAAGAATATTAAAACAAAGGGGAGGGTCATCACAAAAACTTGTTGTGTACGTGTGGGGCCATACTTAACGTGCAGTGTTGTCATGAATACGGAAACGAGTACTGCCCCAATTCCTTGGAAAGTCGTAAAAAGAGATGTTCCTAAGTTTTTATATTTAAAAACTTCGTCTGCGACGTTGGGTATAAGAGCAATAAATGGACTGGCCCAAAATATTGAAATGGCGAAAACAAAATAGGGAGTACGCATATGTGATTCGGGTGAAAAAATGAATCTCCACCCTGCTGTAAGTTCTTTTTTTCTTGACTGTTTTGTGAGGGTGCTTCGATCAAGCGCATCTTTTTGAAAATGGTGGTCACGCACAAGAAGAACCATGCCTACAACACCAAGAAAGCTGATTGCGTTAAAGGTGAGAGCAAGAGCATATTGCCCACCTGCTACAAAAATAGCAGCGATTGCAGGCCCAATGACGCGCCCCAGATTCCACTGCGTAAACATCAGGGTAAGCGCGGCTGGAACTTTATCGTGTGGAACGATGTCGGAAAGGAATGCCTGCCATGTAGGAAAAGTAACGGCGTTGAGAAAACCAGCTAAGAAGAGAAGAAAGATAACGAACCATGGATAAGCAAAATCTTGCGCAATAGCTATTGCGAGTAATCCTCCAATAGCAGCTGAGCCGAGATTGGTTATCACAAGAATTTTTTTGCGTGGAAGATGATCTGCAATTGTGCCACTGAAGAGTCCCATAAGTGCTTGAGGTACATACCCTGCTGCAATGGCAGCTGCCACATATGTCGCATTGTGTGTGGTGGTTTGCATGTAAATGCCGATAGCAACGGTTTCAACCCATGTACCCACATTTGATGTAATTGCACCGATAAAAAGTCGACGAAAGGGTTTGTACTGAAGTGCTTTGAGCGAATCAATCGATTTCACATCTACCAGGCTACCTTTCGCAAGGTTCTTTATTCCCACTGTCATTCTGGGGCATCAGCGTTGTCGTCCTGAGTGGAGCGAAGGATCTCGAGGGATCTCCGCGCAACGTTCCTGTGATTCGATGCCTCTCTTCGCTTTGGCTGGATAAAGTACGGTATCCAGTAGTTATTTATACCAAAGCGGATGTGCAGCTTCCTTTGGCTGGATAAAGTACTCGATACCGTACTTTATCCAGCCAAAGTAAGATAGAAGAATGTCTCAACCATCTGATCCTGCAATTACTCCGCGCACATATACGGGTGAATTTCTTGATGAGAATTTTGGTGACATCGATCCAATGGTTCGTTTTTCGCAATGGTTTGACCACGCAACCGAACACAACACGTTAGAACCCGATGCTTTCGTCTTAGCTACTTTCGATGGAGAAAATGTCAATGCGCGAACTGTCGCTTTACGAGGAACCACTGAAAATGGTTTTTTAATCTATACCAATTATCATTCGCAAAAAGCGAGAGAGATGGATGCTCATCCGCAAGTAAGTATGGTTTTTTATTTCGCAGAAGTTTCACGTCAGATCCGCATTAAAGGAACAGCAGCAAAAACATCCGAAGAACAAAGCGATCGATATTTTGCTTCGCGTCCACGAGGATCCCAAGTGGGAGCATGGGCGTCTCGTCAAAGTGAAATGCTTGCGTCTCGCGATGAGCTCAATGCCGTATATGCACAATGCGATAACGAATTAGGAGAGATCATATCGCGTCCACCTTTTTGGGGGGGCTATGAAATAGTGCCGTTTGAATTTGAGTTTATGCAAGGTCACGAAAACCGTCTGCATGATCGGTTCAGGTTTCGACGTGATTCTCAGACGGATAATTACCTGTCAGAACGCCTGTGGCCATAACGAAATTTGCCATTTTCCTCGAGCTCATTAACTTTGCAGACCAGGTTGTATCGAGTTCTTGAATTTCTTCGATTGTCATCGTGTGAGCTTCGGTGATCTCTATTCCATACTTGGCAAAGTCAGCATTGTGTGACAAAAAGAAATCTGGTGTGATCTCACCGAGATGGCTGAGTCGAGAAGGCAGATTGTTTTTCCAGATTTCTGCATTGATCACAAAAGTAATTTTCGTATCCTTGCCTCCACAAAGCGCAAGTGCACCAACAATGTCTTCGCTGACCTCTGCAATCCCTTCGAGAAGATCTCCCCACGGCAAGATCACGCGAATATGATCGGCCATGCATCTGAGGTATTGATAGGAATCACGTATGTTGCCGTAAAGGCACATTAAATTTTCTACCCCGCCGCGGGAAGGTTTTTTCAAAGCAGCTTTCGACGTTTTTGTTAATGCATCGAAACTGCTATCAAGTGCAAATACGTATGTATCAGGGTGTGCTCTGGCATAACGCAGAGAACCTTTACCGTCGCCCGCACCTACATCTAAGATGCATTTTTCATAGTACAAAACAACATCCTGAACTTCGGCTTGGTTCGCAGTAAAACGTTCCTTACCCTGAACAATATATGTTGTCATTCTGAAAAGAACTTATGCGTGCGCTGCTGCACCTTGCAGGACAGAGTCATCGTTCATTTTTGCAAGATCGATGAGGTTGTCGTTTTCCTCACGGTATTGAGCAAGAAGTTCAATCGATGTAATCGCTAAGTTATGTTCTTGAGCAATAATCTCTAAATCGTCCATACGCGCAGCAGATCCATCGGCGTTGAGAATTTCGCAGAGCATTCCTACTGATGCACATCCTGCTAGTCGGGCTAAGTCAATTGTTGCTTCGGTATGTCCACGACGAGCAAGAACTCCATCTTCGCTTGCGCGCAGAGGAAAGATGTGGCCCGGGCGATGAAAGTCTTCAGGTCGGACATCATCACGTGTGCACGAAAGCACAGTGAGAGCGCGATCTTGTGCAGAAATCCCGCTGGTACCGCCCTTGTGGTCAATGGGTACACAAAAAGGAGTATCGACGGTCACGGTGTCGCCCGTAAGCATGGGATCGATGCCTAGCTTTTTCAACACTGCGGGAGAACAGGGCATGCAGACGAGTCCACGGCCGTGAGTAATCATAAAGTTCACTGCTTCAGGAGTGCAGAACTCGGCAGCCATAACAAAGTCGCCTTCGTTTTCGCGATCTTCATCATCGACGACGATAACGATTTCTCCGCGACTGATTCTTTCGATTACGTCGCTGATGGGATTGAGTGCCATGAGGTCATCTCCTTGGTTTGGTAGTTGGATTGCTTTACGTGTGGCTCTACGCCTTTTCGTTCAGCAATTTTTTCTGGTTGAGATTCTGAAGTGGGGAAGGTGAGAACAATACGACAACCCCCAAGATCGGATGTCGTTGCAGTAATTGTCCCATGATGCATGACAACAATTTGTTTAGAAATCGCAAGACCGATTCCTGCTCCACCATCGCGAGAGTTGCGTGAAGTGTCAGCGCGAAAAAAGCGTTCAAAGACAAATGGTCGAATGGATTCATCAATTCCTGGGCCATTATCGTCAACAAAAATAGAGATTGTTCTGTTCTTGGGGTGCATAGAACAACGGATCATTCCTTGTGTGCTGCAGTGACGTGCTGCATTGCTTAAGAGATTGGTAAATACTTGAACAAGACGGTGGTAATCGCCATCGATAACAACGTCACGCGTTTCGATGCTGTAGGTAATGTCGGGATAATTTGATGATACGACATCGCGTGCACTGGAGAGAACGGCGCTGAGCTTAACGGGAGCCACATCAAATTCGACCATACCGGATTCAAGACGAGAAAGATCGAGGAGTTGACGAACAAGAGCGGAAAGATGTTCGGTTTGTTTGAGAAGCATGACCATTTTTTCGTTGGTGGGTTCTTCGATCCCGTCGACAAGATTTTCTAGTTGTGCTTGTAGTGCAGTAAGTGGTGTTTTGAGCTCGTGACTGGCATTGGCAATAAGTTCTTTCCGCAAGGATTCGGTGCGGGAAAGTTCTTCTGCCATCGCATTAAAGGTTTGAGCTAATGCACCGATTTCATCTCGAGAAGTAGAGTGCACGCGCCCCGAATAATCTCCCGCGCTTAGTCGTTTTGATACGTCTGCCATTTCGCGGAGGGGAGTGGTGAGACCTCCTGCAAAAAAGCGGGTCAAAATCAGAGCTGCTGCAGCAGCGATTAATCCCGATAGCGAAGGCCAGACAAAGCCGATTTGGATGCCAATCCAAAAGAAGAAAACTGTTGTTGCGATTGCTCCGAGCACAAGAATCCCAATTTTCATTTTCAATGAGCGGAAAGCAGACAATGGCCGGAGAGGATGAGCCACTATGTGACTTACAGTTTGAGAAAGTTCTTCGAGATGTTCGCTTAATTGATCGTTCTTCATTATGCGCTCTCTTGAGATTTACCGAGGTTGGGCTCGAAAGAGTAACCGACAGCATGTACTGTACGGATATAGTCTGCGCCGATCTTTTTGCGCAACGAACGAACATGCGAATCTACAGTGCGCAAATTGCTGTGTGATACAAGGTCGTTTGATTCCAGAGCCGAACCTTCGTTTTGAGTTAACAGATCAACTAATTCTTCACGCGTAAAAACTGACCCAGGGTTAGTGCACATCACATTGAGTAGTCGGAACTCGGTAGGGGTGGTGTGAATAAATCTTTCATGAAGGGAGACACTGCGTGTTATCCCATTGATAACCAGATCGCCAAATGTGAATATGTCATTCGTGGCGGAGCCAATACTTTGTGTTGACATTTTGCGTCGAATAAGTGCATGGATGCGAGCTACCACTTCACGTGTAGAAAACGGTTTCGTAACGTAATCATCTGCACCGATATCTAGTCCTGAAACTATATCGTTCTCGTCGCCACGAGCAGAGAGAACGAGGATGGCAACATCTTTCGATTCTCGTAAGCGAGCTGCAATTTCGAGGCCATTTATGCCGGGCAACATAATGTCGAGAACAGCTACGTCGTAGTGTTCTGTTAGAGCCATATCTAGGCCATCGACGCCATTATCTGCCACAGATACCAGGAATCCTTCGCTAATGAGACGCGCGGCAAGGGCATCTGCGATGTCACTTTCGTCTTCCACGATAAGGATGTGCTTTTTCACACCTCTATTCTACGTTCGAATGCCTTCGGCACACCTGGTCGAAATGTGGAGATTCTGTGCAGGGGTGTGCACTAAGTCTCATTTGCTTCAGGGGAGGGTCGCACCTTGTAATGTATCTCGTCGAGATAATCTCGTTTCCAAGGTCCAACCCTAACTATGAGGTTCTTTTGCAAGGTCGGACCCTCCCCAAAATAACGAAGTGGCAGCAGTTCGTTCAGTCGTCACCCGACTTGCAGTTCGTTGCTGCGGCCTCCACCAGCTACTTCGCGATATTCGCATTATTCCTTCAAATAACCATCAAAGAGGGCATGACATGAGACGAATAGTTGACAGTACACATTGTATATAAGGACAACCTATGGCCTTTGGACCCTCAAGCGATTCATCAGACTCTGCGCACTCACTGAGTAGTGGCGTGTTTGATGCTGTCGGAATTCAGGTTAAGGGTACATGTGGTTCTTCATTTGTTACCGATGTGATTCGCGTCGATCGAACGGGTGTCCAAAGCGCTGTAAAGATTTTGACTCCAGGTGCCACGCAAGACCCCGAACTTGTTTCACGATTTTTGATGAACGCACGTTATAACCAGGGCTTGAATGATTTTACCGGCATGAGAATTACAGAAATTGTTGAGACAGGTACACGTCCGTATTACGTTATGGAAAAGGTTGCTGAATCTTCTTTGTTAGAAATTATTCGCCTTCATGCTCCCGTTGACCCTCGATGGTTAGCAACTTTGCTTTTACCAGTAGCTCGGATGCTTGATACAATTCATCAACGAAATATTCTCCACGCCAACATCAAACCCAGCAATATTTTGGTAACTGTGGAAAACGGTGGAGAAAAGTTTTTACTCGTTGATTTCTTTGAACCATCACTTGCGGCAACTTCAGCAACTCTTACAGGAGCTGGCGTTTATGCTGCTCCCGAATTTCGTGCTGGTATGCCTGTTTCAAACCGTTCGGATATATATTCACTCGCGGCCGTTATGTATGAAGCACTCAGCGGCAGCGTGCCTGCAAGTGCCTATCGTTCCCATGATGGAGATTTTCATGTGTGGCGCGCAGGAGATCAAGCACGCGATTTGAGTCAAATTAATCCTGAGATTTCTCGTTCTGTTTCTGAGATCATTATGAATGGAATTTCTCCTCAAGCAATTTCGCGTCCTGCAAGTGCAAGTGCAATGGTCGAAGATGTATTGCGTCTAGTGGAGCAGCCTCGCACGCCTATTCGTACAGCTGAACCCGAACATCATCCCGTCCCGATGCTTTTGATTATTGCGGGAGTCTTCATGGGTATTCTCCTTCTTTTTGGTGCTTTCAAGCTTGTGAGTGGAATTTTTGGAGGGTCAACAAAGAAAGATACGGTTACAACCACTACTGTTGCCCAAACGACAACGACAACGACCGCGGCGGGTGTACTGAGCGCGCGTGAACTGTCGCTGTTCCAACAACTGGCTCCTGGAAACCAGGAATGTGATCCGGATAGATCGCAAGGTAGTGAAAAAGTCTGGCCACTTTCAATTGCAGCACTTACATGTACATCCGAGGGAGTAACTCGGTTGGAGTATGGAAGTTTTGCTAATAAGTCAGATCTCGATGACACTTTTGACGGACAAGCTAAATCGATGGCAACAGATGTCGTGAAAGCGAAAGGGGAGGTTGTTGAAACTCAAATAGGTATCGATCCCTGTGCAACAACCCCCAACGAGAGCGGAGAGTGGCAAATTCCTAATACTGATCGCAAAGGTCAGTTCATGTGTGTATCGGTTCCTCAACCTCGAATCGTATGGACCGAAGGTACTTCAAGAATCATAGGTGATGCAGAGCTCTCGTCAGGGACAATGACTGAACTTATTGCTTGGTGGAAAGTGAAAGCAGGTCCACAATAATGGAACTTACCCTCACCGTTCAACCACCTGCTGCACCTGCTGTTGATGTCGATATGTCCGTCGAAGCTGGGCGCCCTGTCAGAGATCTTGTCGATGCACTTGTTCGTGCAACGGGTGTGCCGTCTTCATTGAGCCAGGACATGAGTCTCTACATTCCATTGCGCGATGCATGGCTTAATAATGATATGGCTGTGTCCCAAGCAAGGTTGCGTGTTGGTGAAGTCGTTGTATTGGGGCGCAACGTGTCTAATACCTCTGTTGCTATCGGTGACATTGTCGAAAAAACACACTCCGCTCAAAAAACTAAGTCGAGCGCATCTTCGCCTTTTGAGCTCTGCGTTGTTTCGGGAAGTGGTAACGGAACACGATTTTCACTTACAGCTCAAAGTTTGGTGATCGTTGATCGAAGAGGAAATGTTCGTGTCAGTGATGCTCGTCCAATGGTGAGAAAAAATCCAGAAGGTCGAGAACAAGATTTTGCCGCTCAGGGTAAACCCCCTAGGTTTGATTTTGAAGGTGTTTCACAACTCGATGCAGGAGCTTGCCTCATTGAGTGCGATCGAAAAATCTTTCTGAGTCCTGTGTCGGGGGAAACTAATGTCGAAGTGCGCAAAATAAACGAGCGTACAGAACTTGATGAACACGCCATGATTGTATGTGGGGGAGTCCAGCTTTTTGTTCGACATAAAGTGGTAGACGAGCCCCTCAATGTTTCCGAACGAGGCCTTGTAGGGATCAACCGTCCACCGAGGGATATGCAGCCGCCCATGGAACGCATCATTTCGATTCAAGCACCTCCCCGCGATGCTCAAAAGGCACGAATTTCACCTGTCATGGTAATTATTCCTTTGGTCTTTGGTATTGGAATGGCTTTGTTACTCAATAATCCTATGTTCTTGGGTTTTGCATTGATGTCACCCGTAATGATGATCGGACAATCGCTAGATTCAAAACGAACGGGTAAGAAAGAGTACAAGCAAGGTAAAGCAAAGTATGTATCTGATATTGATAATGCTGTTCAGCAATTGCGCATTGGGCGTCGAGAAGAACTCGCGGTACGACGCATTGTTTTTCCCGATGCAACGGACTGCGTTTCGCGTGTCTTAGATGGACGACACGATTTATGGGACCGTCGTCGCGACGACATTGATTTTCTTGCTTTTCGAATCGGTGTGGGTGATCAGGCTGCACTGGTAAGCGCAACAATTGAATCTGGAGGAAGTGAAGATCTTCGCGACTACGGTGAACGTAAGCTTCGCCGCACTGATCCTCTTCGTCTTGCTCCTCTTGCCATTCCTCTTCCCGAATATGGCGCTATTGGACTAGTGGGTGCGCGTGAACAAACGCGTGAAGTATTGATGTGGCTCATGCTTCAGACGGTGACTCTCCATTCACATCGCGATGTTTCCATTTGTGCTGCGTTGCCGTTGGAGTCTTCAACGAATTTTGAATTCTTAAAGTGGATGCCTCATGTTCGTCATGGGGGGGCAGAAATCGACGAGCCCACGATAGCATTTGGCGACGATAAAGCAGTTGTCCTTTTTCAGAAACTCCGTGCTTTGATTGATGCACGCATTGCAAATAGCAAGAATGTTTATCAGGATAGTTCTCTCCAATGGCCAAGCGTCGTGGTGTTTATAGATGAAACAGTTGTGCGCGAGCGAACAATGATTGATGCCATCCTGAAGCAAGGTCCCGCGGCTGGAGTATTTGTAGTGTTCCTTGCATCTCAATTTCGTGATCTACCGGGAGAGTGTCGAGCCGTCGTCGATGTTGCAGTTTCGCCACAAGCAGAAGCGAGCGTTTCGGTTTCTTACCCTGGATCGGGGCAAGCGCCGATCACCTGTGGACGCGAAGCAGTGTGTCTTTCTCTTGTTAATGACGTGGCTCAGATGATTGCTTCAATGCGAGACATGACCGCGTCTATGGCCAGTGGTGGTGGAGGTTCTCTTCCCAAGGGTGTCCGGCTGCTTGATATTCTTGAATTAACGAATCCAACTCCTGATGACCTTATCCAACGTTGGAATAATCCTCCTGAATCACTTCAAGCAACCTTAGGTGTTACAACAGATGGCGTGATGCGTATTGATCTTCGTCAAGATGGGCCGCACGCTTTGGTAGCGGGAACGACAGGCTCGGGTAAAAGTGAGTTGTTGCAAACTTTCGTTGCTTCCATTGCATCAAACTATTCTCCAGAAAAAGTGAATTTTCTTTTTGTTGACTACAAAGGTGGTTCAGCTTTTGCGGATTGCTCAGTAATTCCACACTCGGTCGGAATGGTGACAGACCTTGATGAATACTTAGCGCAACGAGTGTTGGTATCGCTCAATGCGGAACTCAAGCGCCGCGAGGCTTTGTTACGAGAATATGGAGCAAAAGATTTAATTGTTTTAGAGAAGCGTTTTCCTGCGCAGTGTCCACCTTCATTGATGATTGTTATTGATGAGTTCGCTGCGTTAGTGCGTGAAGTACCTGACTTTGTTGAAGGAGTTGTTGATATCGCACAACGTGGACGAAGCTTGGGACTCCACCTCATTTTGGCAACACAGCGACCGGCAGGTGTAATTAATGACAACATACGAGCGAATACAAACTTACGTATTGCATTGCGTATTGCTGATTCGAGCGACAGTACGGATGTCATCGGTACGGATGAAGCAGCACGTATTCCGCGTACTATCCCTGGGCGCGCTTTTGTGCGAATGGGACCAAGCGAGTTACAGGCATTTCAAACTGGATACGGTGGAGATTTCACCGTCACTGCTGTAAAGTCAGATACTGAAGACGGTACTCAAGAGTTACATTCTGAAGCGATTCGTCAGCCTATTGTTGTGGAACCTTTTTCACTCTTTAACATTATTGAAGTTTCCGATGAAGATGATTTGGAAGTTATTCTCACAGAAGAAAGAGACGACGAAGAAGACAATTCCGCAATGACGGATTTGCGATACCTTTGTAATGTCATTTCTGAAACGGCAAAAATTCTTCACCTTGATCCACCCCGCCAGCCATGGAAAGAACCGCTTGCACACGTCATTCCTTTGCACACGATTGGTGACATGTCGCTTCTGGACTCGGATGATCCAGGTCGCAGGGTAGTGCTCGGTGTTATTGACTTGCCTCAAATGCAGGATCAGCAAACATATACTCATGACTTCGAAAGCGATGGCAACCTGTTTATTTACGGTACGTCGAGTTCGGGAAAAACAACAACATTGCGCACGATTGCTGGTTCGTTAGCGGTTGCCGCATCGCCGAATGACGTTGTCATTTATGCAATTGATTGTGCAAGTGGTGGTTTGGAATGTCTTCGCGGTCTTCCTCATTGTGCCAGCGTGATTACATCGCGTGACGCGGAAGGTATGTCGCATTTTCTTGCCCGCATGACGTCAGAAACCGAAATGCGCAAAGAGCTTTTTCGTCGTGAAGGCGTGGCGAGTTTGGGCGAGTTCCGCACGCGCATGCGCAACAACGGCATGACGCCTTCCGTTCCTTTGCCTCGCATTGTTGTGTTGTTAGATTCTTTTGCTGGGTTTAATTCCGCATTTGAAAAGGTAGAGTACGGTGTGTGGATTGACCAAGTGCAGCGGTTAACTGCCGAGGGACGTCCGTTGGGAATTCATTTAGTAATTACGGCAGATCGTCGTGGCGCGATTCCATTCAATATGGCAGGTCTCGTTGAACAGAAACTTGTGATGCGCATGGCCGATGCTGACGAGCTGAGTTCTCTGGGTGTTCCGCATAAGATCGCAAAGGAAATCAAACTTACTCCTGGGCGCGCATTGTTGAGGGGGGAACTCGAGATACAGATCCCTACTGTTTCCGATGAACCTGATGGAGCCAGCCAGGCAACGCAACTTATAAAAATCGCTCAGCATTTGGTCAAAGTATATGGCGAAACACAGGTAAGTCGAGTGCCGTCGTTACCGGAACGCGTATCTTTGGCAGAACTTCCTCATGGTGGAGACAATCTTCATGCGTTGCTTGGTGTGGCGGTAAGTGAAATTGGTTTAGCGCCGTGCGGCGTTGATCTCTCGCGTGGACACTTCCTTATTTCGGGTGGTCGTGAAACGGGTAAGTCTACGGCGCTTGTATCGCTCATCCATTCGTTAAACGCAAAGGAAAATCCTCCTGTCATGTTCGTCTTTACGCCGCGACCGAACTTTATTTCATCACTGCCTCATGTACACAATATTGCAGTAGGCACGATTGCGTGTGAGGAACAACTCAATGAACTGGTTGAAGCTTCACAACAAATGGATGAAGAGAGTCCCGAGATTGTTCTGATCATTGATGACTGTGAAGATTTAGCTGAGGGTACATTTGCTTATACGCTCGAATCGCTTATGGGAGAAATGAAACAGAAGTTACACGTGGTGGCAGCAGGGGATCCCAGTGCATTTGCACGAGCGTATTCCGGATGGATTGCTGAAGTGAAGAAGCCCAAGAGCGGGCTACTCTTCAAGCCAGATCCGGCGACGGATGGTGAGATCACTGGCGTGAAGCTACGGATTCTTCCCGGTCAAACTTTCCCTCCAGGACGAGGGTTCTTGTGTCTTGATCGTCAGTCGATCTTGATGCAGGTGGGAATGTAGGTTTTCACGTCATCCTGGGGCTTTGGCCTAAACGTGATCCCGAGGCTTTAACTTTGTCATTCCGGGAGTAATACTCAAAAAGCAGTGATGATTTCTTGTGTTTGTGCTGGCAGGTATGCACTTTTCGCGTGTTCTATGCTCGCACAAGCATAGAACGATGAAAGGAAACGGTAACGCTCTCCGAGAACAGCATTCATTTTTCTCGACGACCCGCGTATTAATTACTTCTCTACAAAACACACGTCCAAGAAATAACTAAAATACCAGCCCTAAAATCAGTTCACCATGAGTATTACGCCCATTCCGAGCTTGCGAGGAATCTCCGCGCAGCGGAAAAACCTGAGTTATAACAGCACGCTATAGAAAAGACGTCTGAATCTCAATTCATAATATAAGATTACGAATTCGATATTGACATTATGCGAATATTGCGTATTATGTGCATTAAGGGCGTTAAACAGCCCACTGCCACAAGCTGTGGTAGCTAAACGCCTTCAAGGAGGAAATTATGTCATTAACAATGCAACTCAACACCGATGAAGCCCGAGCCCTAGCGAGCAAGCTTGGCGAAATTGCGCACGAGATGGATAATTTGCAAAAGTTTGCTGAAAATAAGCTTCAATCCACAACATTTGCGGGTGCTGCAAAAAATGAAGCAGCGAATGTCATGGGCAAGTTTAATGCAAAGATTGAGGCTCACAGAGTCAGTCTTCTTGAATACGCCAAAACAATCGTTAAGCTCGCCGAAGCAACAGACACTGCGGAGTCGTTGGCTAAGTCTGGCGTTAACAGCCTCGGATAAGAAATTTCACTCGGGGGTTTCATCTGAGACCCCCGGTAAATTAATTATTGAAGAATGATTTCTGGAGATTGCTATGCCCGCTTACGAAGATGTTTACGCATTACGAGGTGACTTGAATGTTGTAAAAGATCAAATTCGAGGCTATGTCCATCAGCGTGTGGCCGAAATGAATAATGACTTGACGACTTTAAAAGAGACGTACAATCGACAAAACAGAATCGTTACTTTGAGTAGAGAGCATATACAAGACTCAGTTTGGCATTCTCCCGCACGGGCCAGTGCAATGGATCTTTTCAACCATCTGCAGTTGCGTCAGACTTTTGTCAACAATGAGCTAATGGGTCAAGTAAGAGTTGTCCGCACCAGCCTCGGTTCAATTAATGATGGTGTGAGTTTTTAGCCATGATAGGGAGACAAACATGGCAACAGTAGAAGTAAATACCGGAGAGGTAATCCAGGCAGGTAGAAGTGTCAGCTTAAATGCGAGTGGCTACTCTTCTGCTGCAAACATGGCGCAAAGAACAGTTTCGCGTATACGTGAATCTGCAGAGGAAGTTCGTACTTACGTTGCCAATAGTAAACCGGTTGTATCAGACATTCAAGCTCGCGGAGAGAGGTCCATTGCTGCGATTACTCAAGAAATTGCTCGAGTGCAGGGTCTCATAGACTCAAATCAAAGGACATTAAACACGCCGCTCGCAGATCTTCCAACGGGATTTAGTCTTGATGGTCCGCGGGCTGCACTGGCCAACCGCCAGGCAGAACTGCAAGATCTCGATGCAAAACGGACCGCGATTCAGGAATTTTTACGGGCAGAGGTATTCCCCACATTGGTGAATCTTCAAACAGCTGCCACCTCAGCAGATACAACGCTTACAGGCATTTCTTCGTTTGAAGAAAATCAAACGAATGACGCTTACATAGGGCTTCGACTTACTTACGCTTCACAGGCTATCCAAAGGTACGGCACGGCTGTTGAAAATGGTAACGAAAACGCCATCGATAATTTCAGGAAAAGTCTTCCTTCGTTCGATGGACAAGCGGATAGTCGTATTGGCTCTTCCTTTCGGGCTGCAATGGGATTTTTTGCTGGCATTCAAAGCCTTTCGGCTACTGATAGACAAAAATTCCTTAATAGGGTGAACAGAATAGTGGCGAGGGATACAATGGACCCGTTCTCGATGGCTCTGGCGGACCATCAAGCCAGACTCCGTGCATTGGCAACAGTGCCCATTTCTTCGACTAGCGCATCGGCAGTAGATCAATACATTGGTGATGGTAGTTCAGACGAACCATCGCAGTATGCGATTGATCGATCAGATGCAACTGGATACGGGCCCATTGGCTGGCTTCACGATCAAGGAGCTGACCACCCAGTGCGATCATCTTTAATAGTAGGTGGCTTAGCTGGTGGCGGTTTTGTTTATGGTGCGGGCGGAGGTGGCGCTTTTGCCGGGCTCATGACAGACGGTGCTGGTTTTGGTTGGGCCGGTACAGGAGCGGGTCTTGATGGTTTAGGTGCTGCTGGTGCGGGCGCAAGTGGAACGGGTGCATCAGGTGCCATAGGTGCAGGAAATACTGCAGGTACTCTCGGTGCGGGCGGTGCTGCGGGAGGAAGTGGTGCCGGGAGTGCAGCTGGTGCGGGCGGTGGCGGTGGTGCTGCAGGTGGCGGAGCAGCAGCAATAGGAACAGGTTCAGCATCACAAATTGCAACAACTCAAACAGCTGTCAATGCAGCAAACGCACAATACAGATCTGCTCTTCAGGCATATCAAGCCGCTAGAGCAGGAGGTTCTGCAGCCGATATTGCTGCAGCGCGTCAAGCACTGACCAATTCAGCGACTCGTTTCGATGCATTACAGGATTACTTTCGAAACATTGGTGGGGTCATTCCATAAAGATCAGCCTGGCACATCGATCCACCAGCATTGACCATATGTCGCATTTGCACTAGTATTCGTAAATGCAATTCACTCCATGCGATGATTCGAATATTCAAGCCCGTCACTTGCTCGAACAACTAGATGTAGAACAATTAGTTACACTCTTGCCCAAAATGTCGGGACTAGATAGAGAAATTGCTGAGATATTGATCGAATGTGGTTGGCATTGGGCAGTTGCGGAAAACATAACATCCTTCGATTGCAGAGTTCATTCCCAGATAGCTTCCCTGTTAATTACACAAGGGCCGGAATCGAGTCTGGCATTAGTGGCAAATTTTCAAGATTTTATTGGACTCGATCAGCGGGTCGTAGCAAAAGATCTTATTGAACAAGGGAACGCTAGCGTCGTACTTGGATTGTTCGAACAATTTGATCAACTGGATTTAAAAGCGAAAAGTGAAGTTATTAAGCTTCTTTCCCAGGAAGGGCGTGGAGAGTTTCTTGAGTGGTTAAAAGAGAATTTTGAAAGTCTTCACTTCACTAAGATCGGATGTGGTGTGCGCGGCAGCGGCACTGAAATTACTGGACTGCTCTTTAGTAATACGCAGCTAGTTTCGAATGTTCCGTATCAACCTGAACTCACAACGCGTCATGAATTAGTAGTTGATGCTGGTTGTGTGACGTTTGCTGAAGCCACACCCGAACTAACAATTGCTGCAGTGAGAAGTAATATGGCAAATTCTCCTCAACAATGGAGACATGCAACATCGAGTCAGCGAGCCGTTTGGACGGCCGATGTCGAAGAGGCATTGTCTCTGATAGAAGCTTCAATCCCAGCGCTTTCTCTATAGATCAAATTTCAACATTGTGAATCGCGGCTACAGCGAGGGCATCCACGAAATCATTCATGTCGTGTCCTGAATGACCTTTCACCCATGTGAATGTTACGTTGCCGTGGCTGAGAACGAGTTCGATAAACGGTTTCCATAAATCTTGATTGGCCACTGGCTTGCCCGCAGAGTTTTTCCATCCTCTTTTATTCCACCCCACATGCCATTCGTCGTTAAAACATTTCACTACGTAATTTGAATCGCTCACAATTTCAATTGACGAGTGTGTTTCTGTGAATCGTTCGACCGCACGCCATGCAGCCATAATTTCCATGCGCTGATTCGTGGTGGGGGATTCAGCTCCACTGGCGTACTCTGTCTTTGATGTTGCCCATGCCCAGCCGCCAGGTCCCGGGTTACCGCTACACGCACCATCGGTATAGGCCACAATTGATTCACTCATAAGACAAGAATAGCGGCAAGAGTAAACATGAGAACGCTTCAAGTTGTCATTCTGAAGTTATAACCCTCGTCATTCCGAGGCTCTGCCGAGGAATCTCCGCTCAGCGCCTCTGCTTGTTATCGTTGTGCCGGCAAAGCCGGACACAACTCGCGGTCACTCATCCTTCGCTTCCTGTGATTTGTCTCGTGCGGTCCGCTTCGCGGAGATCCTTCGGGCTAGAGCCCTCTGGATGACATTGTCCACTCAGAATGACAGGTGCGACAGGATGACATTTACATGGTTCGCTACACTAGTGGGATGCTTTCTTCACGATTTTTACGCACGACTTTTATTTGTATAGTGATTGCTCTTTTTGCTGTTGCGTGTTCTTCGAATGATTCGAAAAACAAAGATGTGAAAAAGCGTACACGGCGCGAAGACACGACTACCACAAAAAAACCCAGCTCTTCTCTCACAACGACTGCGCCTTCGGCCAATACCACTCCGATTGTCGAGCAGTCTTTTCTCAGGACAGAACAAATTGCGGTGACGTGGACGGAAAAAAATCTCTGTAACTTTATTCCTGCTGCCAAGGCACAATCGATCTTGAAAATGTCTACTGCACCTGCGCCAAAGTATTCATATTCCGAATCGAGCGGAGCGCGATGCACTTTTGCTTCAGGGAATGGTGATGAAATCTATATCGAGTATTCAACTTCATCATATGAAGATGCGCGCATGATTGACACATCGCTAAATGCGGAAGGTGAAGCAATTGTCGTGGAAGGTGTGGGGGGAGTCGCCAAAGCGAACAAAGCCACGGGCACTACATATGAGCTCAATGTAAATGGTGCAAAGTCCAACGAATGGATAATTAATGCACCCGAAGAAAGTCAAACAAAAGAACTTGCCAAAATTTTGATTACTGCTCTGAACGACGAACGCTAATTTCTTCTAGTATGTAATCCATGTACGATCTCATTGTCATAGGCGGTTCTGCCCAGGGTCTTTCGACCGCAGCTCTTGCCCTTGAGGCTGGAGTTCCTTCTGTGCGCATTCTCGAAGAGTCGACATCTGTTGCATATCCTGATTTTGTTGGCGCCAAGCAGCTTGATGTGGCATTCGGCGAGCGTATTCTTGGGCTATCTCAGGCAACGTCAGGCGATGGTCTTGCTATTAAAACGTCGAAAGGCGAATACGAAACGCGTGCCTGTGTGATTGCCGCGAATTCACCCGAAGCCACAGTCGATATTCCTCATGGTATCGACACGAATGCGCGAGTACATGCCGGCCCATTGCCTGAAACGGAATCAGTAGACGGCAAAGATATTCTCGTTGTGGGGGATAACGACCGCGCAGTTGTTCTCGCAGCGCAATATATCGAACAGGGTGCACGCTATGTGGTGTTAGCCGCACGTGGAATGAATCCAGATCTTCTTTCTTCTGCATCACATCAAGTCATTACTCAACTCGAGCACGATCGACTTCTCACTGTTCTCTATCGTGCGACACCCAAGTCCATCGATGGTTCTTTGGATTTTCCGCTCGTGAATTTCGGAGATCACCAGACGCCTGATCTTCAGTTTGATCATGTTGCATTTGCTGCGACGCAACGAATGGTAGAACCTGAGGCGCTTGGTCTGGATCAAGTGGTATTGGAAACGGGGCGAGTGATGTATGTACGCGATTCTCGTGTGCAAACAGAGTTGCCCAGTGGAACAAGCTCAGAGGTGCTCACTGCACTTGGGTCGCACTTCTCATCTTTCTCTCCAGATGTTATTGAGCGCGTCAACGCTCGCCGAAATTACCGAGGGGCACCAAGCGAGCTGGCCGAGGAGTTTTACAACGCGACCATTACTCATTTTGAACCAACACACTCTGATTTATGGGTACTGCGTGTACGTCCAGATACAGGAGGAATTGACCATGAGCCAGGGCAATACTCCACTCTGGCACTCGGACATTGGGAACCGAGAGTTGATGGGGAGATAGAGCACGATATCGATGACGTTTGGGATACTCTTATCCGTCGTGCATACTCAATTTCTCATAGGATTTTCGATGAACGAGGTTATCTTGCAAATGAAACAGAAAATGGAGAACTTGAGTTCTATATCGTTCTCGTTCCTTCTGGGCAAGGCCATTTGACTCCGCGGTTGGCTCTGAAAAAAACAGGTGATCGTATTTTCCTTGGTGCAAAAGTTGCTGGGCACTACACATTGCCGCCGTACTTGAAACCGACTGACACCGTTCTGTTCTTCGCAACAGGTACCGGCGAGGCACCACATAATTCGATGATTGTTCAACTTCTTCGTATGGGGCATACGGGCAAGATTATCTCTGCTGTTTCAGTGAGAGAATTACAAGACTTTGGCTATCTTGATCAACACCGGAAATTAGAAGAACGATTTCCGAATTACACCTACATACCCATGCCCACGCGCGAAGCCGATATCCCTAAAAGGTACTGTCAAGACCTCATACGTGATGGTGAACTTGAAGAAATGCTCGGTCATCCCATCGACCCATCGTCAACGCATGCATACCTGTGTGGCAATCCTGCAATGATCGGAGCACCTCCCAAGGGAAGTGATGTTATCCCTCAGGCAGAACCCGGCAAAGAAGGACTTGTTCAATTGCTTGATGGTCTTGGTCTCACCATCCATCGCCGTGGCCAGCCAGGAAACATTCATTTCGAAACGTACTGGTAG
>CALMUU010000205.1 GCA_937872965.1 uncultured Actinomycetes bacterium | reverse complement strand
GAGAATCGTAGTTCCCTAATCACATAATTATGATTTAATACTTGATCGCCGCAACCGCGAGCGCATCGACATAATCATTCATGTCGTGTCCGGAGTGACTCTTGACCCTCGTGAATGTCACATTGGTGTGGTCAAGGTCGAGCTCGATAAGCGGTTTCCATAAATCTTGATTATCAACAGCTTTGTCGGCTGAAATCGCTATTTGGAGACTTGTTACGAATAAGATTCAGGATGTTCAATTATTAATCTCGTATTATGAATTTGATATTGACATTATGCGAATATTGCGTATTATGTGCATTAAGGGCGTTATGCAGCACACTGCAATAAGCTGCGGTAGCTAAACGCTTTCAAGGAGGACCTAATGTCATTAACACTGCAATTTAATACCGATGAAGCCCGACTCTTAGCGAGCAAGCTTGGCGAAATTGCTCACGAGATGGATAATTTGCAAAAATTTGCTGAAAGTAAGCTTAAATCCATACGATTTGAGGGTGCTGCAAAGATTGAGGCAGAGACTGTTATGACGAAATTTAACGCAAAGATTGAGGATCACAGAGGCGATCTTCTCCAATACGCCAAAACGATCGTTAAGTTTGCTGAAGCAACGGATTCTGCCGAGGCTATGGCTAAGTCCGGTTTTGGCCCTAAATAAGTAATTTCACTTGGGGGTTTCGCTCGAAACCCCAGTCAATTATCTATTGAGGAAACATTTCTGGAGATTGCTATGCCTGGTGACGGAATTATAGATGGTGTTGAATTCCAACAAAAGATGGATGCTGTGGCACAAGGAATGGTCCAGTCACTAAGACCACGGGTAACCCGAATGAATGCTGATATCGAAAAGTTGAAAGAATCTTCCAAGCGCCAAAAAGCCATTATTCAACGAAGCGAAGAGCGAGTACAAAGCGTTGAATGGCACTCGCCAGCTCAAGCGGCAGCAGATCAACTCGTTGGACATTTGAGTGTTCGACAAAACCGTGATCATGCAAACAACATGCAAATCATTCAAAACATGTCCGATTCAGCGGAACTGTAAATAGGAGACTCCGTGTCAATCGTCTTAGTAAATCAAGAAGGAGTTTCACGCACAGGCAGAGGATTAAGTTCAGATGCGACTCAGTATAGAAATGAGTCTGAAATTCAAGAAAGATTAGTTAGTGAAATTCTTAGTGAAGGCGAGTTAACGCTCCTTGGTTTTTCGCGCATGCATGAACAGGTCTTAGATTTTCAAGCTGGCGCGATGCGATCGATCTCGGCACTACAGGAAAGAATCAGAGAACGCGAAGTCCGCTTAGCAGATGCTCTTTCCGTATTTCGTCAAAATAATCCCATAGGAGTCGGCCCTGGAGAGTCCACACATGTGGAAGTAACTACGTCCATGAACATCCTTCGTTCTGACGGCGAGTCAGAGATCGCTCTATTGCGGGCACGGATACGAGATCTACAAGATTTCCTGAAAAAATCTACGGAAATGTTGAGTAGATTATCGGTCGCCAAAGAAATGGTTACTCGAATTGTAAATGGGGGTAATTTTTTTGCTGCTGGTGCCTCAAAGCGTGGTTATATAGGCATACGTCTTTTCGTTGCTTCAGAGGCAATCATTCGATATGGTATTGCAGTCACAAACAATGACGATATGGCAATCCAGAATTTCCGTTTGATGCTGCCGTCATTCACTGGCCAAACGACCTTTGGTTTGCTCCCGCTCGATCCACGCGATGGATCAAGTTTCCGAAGAAATATAGATGGCATTAATAGCTCAAAGCTATTGCAACTCATTCCACCGTCGACCCCTATGAGCGCCGCATCGACCGCTGA
>CALMUU010000204.1 GCA_937872965.1 uncultured Actinomycetes bacterium | reverse complement strand
CACACTATGGGTATCGCTTTCGTTTTCAATAGGATGCGTGGTTGTCGCTGGCATATTATGGATAGCGTACGAAAAAGTAATTCATCAATTTGTTGAAGCAGAAACAGCAACCTCCACTACTTCTCTATAGCGGCCAATCAGATTTTCCCAATCATAGAAATCGTTAACGTAATTTCTCCCACGTTTAATCATCTTGTCTCTCTGTGACGAATCCTCACTGCAGACATTAAGTGCAGAGACAAATTCAGCTGAATTGGTGAACGATGTTCCCGCCAGACTTCTCGATACATGCTCTTGAGTAGGCCCACAGAGACCATTGACAATAACGGGCACTCCCACTTTCATGGCTTCTAACACAACAAGAGAGAATGATTCTGTGACAGAGGGAGAAATGAGACATTGAGCTTGCGACAACAACGCCCATTTTGTTTCATCATCAACACTGCCCGCTACAACAACACGATCGCTATTGGTCACGTGCGATGAATCCGAGACCGGACCCACAAAGGCTAACTTATCGATATTGGTAAGGGAAGAATTGAAAGCATTAAACATGTCGTAACAAAGATCTGCACCTTTGGCTGCATCAACGCGACCAATTACAATGGCATATCGCGATGATGCAAGACCGTATTGCGCAAGCACATGAGCACTTGCCGCACTTTCAACTTTTGTGGGCGCATCTACGCCGAAACCTATAACGCTTTGACGTTGCAAGGCTGTTCCCAAAATATCTCCTGCCAACTGCTGTTCATAGCGTGTAGAAAAAGCTATGAGATCAGCCCGGTGAATCACGCCCTGATATCCAGGCATGCGACTCAACGGCTCATCATGGAAAGCCGGATGAATAACCACCGGTCGTTGAGTACGAAAAACACCATGACTTGTAGGGGACGAAAGCATCGGATGAAAAACGAGTGCATCACTCTCACAATTTTCGATGGCATCGAGAAGCTCCGGACTATAGGGTCCCTGTTTCGTTAGCCATTCATCAAATTGAGAAGGTGTGACTCGTCCTGGATTTTCCAAAAGAGGCTGCGCCCAATAATCAAATACAGAACGGTTGATGGGTTCGTTGGGGTACCGACAAACATCAATGCCTCCCACTACCTCACGCCCTTGCGCATACCGCGGCGACCATGTTCGTTCATCACCTGCTGTCGTGGCAAGTATTTGCACTTCTATATCGGAGTACTTTGCACAATTCTCCGCGAGCATAAAAATCGCGTGTTCTGCACCACCCACGATGTCATCACCTGCGCGTGGAGTTACAAATGTAAGTTTCATTTAGATCCACTCCGATAAATAGTCCACGTACTTCCCGCTTGACGTAAGTGGAGCAAATCGTCGTGAACGCACATATCCACGGGTCTGCAATTCACGAATTTTTCCTTCATCATTGGCAAGAACCGCGATCGCATCTGCGATCAAAGATGCGCGAGGACGAGGAACAAGTACCGCAGCACTTCCTGCAGTATCCCCCACTGCTGCAGCATCGACGGCAACAACGGGGAGCCCTGATGCCATTGCTTCGACGAGAGGAACACAAAAACCTTCATGTTCACTTGCGGAAACAAAAACAGAAGAGGAATCGTAGAGATCAACAAGATCTTCCATATCGACATGTTCGATGAGGGTCACAACATCTTCTAAATTTCGTTCTTGTATCAATTCGGCAACTGCTTTTCCATAGAGAGGCGTATCGCAAGAACCCACAATGGTCAGCTTTGCTTCACCGTAGTGGCGTCGATAAATATCGAGCGACTGGATAAGAATGTGAATGTTTTTATGGGGAGCAATTCTTCCTACAAAAAGCCAGGCAGAGGAATCACTTGTCTGGCGACCTTCTTCTTTCTTATCGTGGCCATAAAATGCTTCCGAAAAAATCGGTGGAATAATCTCGATATTCCGATAGCCCAATGCAACAAGTTCTGCAGCATTAAATTCAGATACAGCTATTGCCCCCGACGAAAGAGGCGCCAAACGGGCAAGCTGAGTGCGAGCACGTGAAATAGCAGCTGACGTAGAAGGAAACCAACGAGAAAAATAATGGGCAGGCGTGATGTTGTGGTAGTTCACAATCAACCGACAGGGTCTATGAAAAAGCAGGTCTGCCATAGGGGAAGGATTAGCAAACTGATACAAAACAACATCGTCGGGCTGCAAATCTGAGGAAAGATCCTCCATACTTTTTACTGTGGAACGAAATTCTGGTCGAATAGTCTCTGCGAATGTCACTGTCTCAATATTGGCATCCGACAGCGCTTTATTAATTCCTACGGCATGGTTCCCCACGGCTCCGCGTTCAATTGTGGCGAGAGCATGTTTGATCACTGTCGATCTCCTGCGACCAACCACTCCACTGCCTTACGAGCTTGCTCATCAATGTCACGAGTAACAAGATTATTTTTTGCATTGTGTTGGAGAAAGGTACGAGTTTGTTCATCGTGGATAACGATATCAAGCGCAGCCACTACATCTACGAGATCACAATGAGCATCCAGAATAATTCCAGCACCCTGAACAGTTTCCGCAATCGCTGCTGAATCGATTGCAACTATGGGAAGTCCAGCACATTGCGCTTCAACAAGAGGAACACAGAAGCCTTCATGTTCACTCAGACATAGGTAAACATCAGATTCATGGTAGAGCTGAGCTAAATGGGCATCATCAATATTGTCGTGAAATCGAACAGCGTTCGCCAAACCTAATTGCTCAATAAGTTTTTCTAGGGATTCTTTGTACCACCGCGATGAGGAAGAGCCCACTAACTCGAGCACTGCATTTTCGTCCACAAGATTTCGGTACAGCGCAAGTGTTTGAATCAATTTTTCGACTCGCTTATGAGGAGCATATCTGCCCACGGAAAGGATACGTGCGCGTGCGGACTGAGATGATGGTGACCGCGAAGTCGCGCTTAGTTTTGTCGACAGATCAAAGAGAACGGGCATGACAGATGTATGGCGACATCCTTCGGTTTTCAATTCTCTTTCAGAATAGTGTGAGGCAGCGACTCCTCTTTCGACTCGTACCGCTAGTTGCGATAGCTGATAGCGAGCAATTCGAAGCTCAAGAGACACGTAAGGCTCCCACGGTTCGAAATATCGCGCAGGCGTAACATTGTGATACCACATATCGACACGCGCATGGCTGGAATGAACTTTTTCTGCCAACGAAGATGCCATACTCATGTGATAAAGAACATGGTGTCCATCAAAAGAATCAATCGATGAATGTGACTGAACACGATGAGCAAAATCAGGATGGATGTACTGCGCGACAATAGAAGATTCAATATTGCGTTGCTTCAACTCATCATCAATGCGTAAAACATGTTGCGAGATCGCATCATAGAGAGAAATGCTGGGAAGGACTTGGAGGATCACACAGCCTCCTAAAGAGTGTGCGTTTTGCTTTTAGTTACAAAAACAGAAATGCCACTTTGGCCTGTGTCGATGACCGAATGATTGTTAAACATTTGTGAAACGACATGAGCCCATGTCTTTTCACTCCACACATCCGTTCCAGAAAGCTCTGCTGCAATTGTTGCACTGTCCCCTGTTATCTCTGTACGTACCACAAGGATAAGTGGCGCATCTTCACTCAACACACGAGAGCATTCCCGAATAAGTTCGAGCTTGTTTGCAGAGGCCAGAAAATCTATTCGCCCATGCAGGACAAGACCCGCCAAACTTTGATCTTCATATTCTTTAATGAGAGGAAAGATATCTCTACATCGAGAATCCATCGAAGCCGGAAGTTCACTACATACCCGCGAGCGCGGATCAACAACAATAATCTGCGAACCAATTGCCGTTAATAAAGCAGAATCAATAGCATCGGAAACGATAATACGTCCTTCACCAAAAACTGTCTTTGTAGATATCATGCTCCAGAGTGCAGCATCAATGGTTTCAAGATCGAGCCCTCGCAAAAGCTGTGACCCATCAGCATTTCCTGCTGTTTTTTTAAGTTCTTGGACATCCTTATTGAGAGATCGAAGCGCTTGCGCTACGCCAGAACCAAACGTCGATATCTGTTGGGCCAAATATTGAATGTACCAACCGATCGCGACACGGACTCCTTTCTTAATAACAGCGCCTGCCATCTTTTGGCTACCAATCGGAGGAAAAGGATCGATGTAAGCATCTCGCTCAGCAACATCAAGCAAATGCGATGTTTCTTCCAGCGAATGAGGGGGAACGTATTGGTCGTAAAGATCATTCAATTCTTTTTCGCGTCGAGGATCAAAGTTCTTACTTTTACGAAGCTCACTCGCACGCCGTTTGACAGTATCGTCCACCACTTCACGAGAGCTCAACGAGTATTCCTCTGAGCTATTCGACATGGGCCGACTCTATTTGATTGATCTCTACTTGTACGGGCAGATGCAGCATACCTAGTGTGCGGAAATCGTTAGTAACTTCAAAGGTGTACTTCGCCTCAAGCCAGTCATAGACCAAGCCGCCATCTTGAGAGGTAATACCGACATTTGCTCGATACGTACCATCAGCAAGAGGAATTTCTTTCCAGGTAAACCACACATTACCAATACCCTCAAGAGTTCCGAACTCTTTTTCACGAGAGGTCGCCTCAAAGGCCAAATTACCTTGAACATCGTAAACCTCAAATGAGAAAACAACATTATTAACAGGTGCTGCTGTTTCCCAGCTGATCTGCGCTTGAAGCGCCCCACCTGTTCGAATGTGATTCGAATTTACATCCTGCGGATTAGTGAAACCGGCACCCGTAATTCGTATCTTCTTATGATGTTCGCCGGCTGACCCCGATGGAACTTCTCCAATAGGAGCAAGCTGAACTGCCATATCATGCTCTGCAATTGCTTCCTGTGCTTTTACCCCAGGATCGGCAGCAATGATTGGCTGAACCTGCGAATCAAGAAGAACAGATGCTTCAAGAGTATCTGTCGGTGCAGATATTTCCGTGCGAGCATCCCCTGCAAAAAGCTTCTCTCGAAATTCACGAATCGCATCGACGGGTTCACCACAGAAAACAAGCTTGCCGTGATCCAAAACTGCTGCCGAGTTTCCTATCATGCGAATTTGGTCAACCGAATGGGTAACAACAACGATGGTTCGACCTTCACGTTGAAATTGTTTCACACGCTCAAGACATTTACGCTGAAAGAGTTCGTCACCCACCGCAAGGACTTCGTCAACAAGCAAAATATCGGGATCAACGTTGACGGCAATAGCAAAACCCAAACGAACATACATTCCCGAAGAGTAAAATCGGACTTGAG
>CALMUU010000203.1 GCA_937872965.1 uncultured Actinomycetes bacterium | reverse complement strand
GCCGTTGTCGTGCGTCAGGCGCCTATTTTGGCCGGGTAGGCGCTGAACCTACCTGGGTAGGGGGAGAGAGGGCCGCACAGTGGTGTAAATCCCCGAAACAACTGAACGGACTATTGTATCTGCGTTATTTTTGGGGGAGGGTCCGACCTTGGACCAAACCTCGTCGTAATAGTCTCGTTTCCAAGATCAGACCCTAAGTGATGATTATTAAATGTCGTAGGTGCATTGTACGATAGCTGTATAAAGAGAGATATAGGAAAATTAATGACACAACAACCCTTGAACGAACCCGATTTATCTTCCCTCGACAGCGATCGAAAGCATACGTGGGAATCAACGATGGCGGGTAAATCTGATGGGAATTATATTCGTGCCCACAAAGATCCTGTTCTGTATATTCCCTTTGATCCAGACGTTTCTCATACCCTCAGGGCAGGTGCCCTTTGCGATCTTCAAGCCCGATACGATCTGGAAGAACATACGCTTTCTCCAAGTGCCACTTTTTCGAGTGAACAGGTGCCAAGTGTCTTCGCATCACTAATAGGTGGCATTCACAAGAGTGACCTTCCCCTTGCCGACCTAGATTTTCGAACTCGTTTTGAACATGATCGTGACTCCATTTTGCACAGCGAACCCTTCCGGCGTCTCGCAGGAAAAACGCAAGTTCATCTCAATCCTGATGATCATCAACGTACGCGGTTAACTCATGCGCTTGAAGTGACACAAATCGCTCGTGCGCTTGCGCAGGCTTTAAGGCTCAATGTTGCACTAACGGAAGCAATTGCCTTAGGTCATGATTGTGGCCATGGTCCTGGCGGACATGCGAGTGAAGATGCATTTGAACCTTATCTTGTGGGCGGATTCAATCATGCAACCTTTGGCGCTGATGTCACGCTGCGTTCTTTGGATTTAAATCCAGAAACTCTCGATGGAATCCGCAACCATTCGTGGTCGCTCAACACCCCGGCAACGCCTGAGGCCGAGATTGTTTCCTTTGCGGACCGAATCGCCTATGTCTGTCATGATCTAGAAGATGCTCTAGCGTGCAATATGATTTCACGCAGAGACTTCCCAAATGATCTTGCTGCCTTTATGAACCACACACGCGGAGACCAAATCGGTTACTTCATTCGTGCTGTCATCGAAGGAAGTCTTAATTCTGGTTCAATCGCTATCGTGAAAGAATACGGTGAATTGCTTGGAGCGATGCGTTCATTTAATAACGAAAAGATCTACCATCATCAGATTTCACAAGAGCAAAACATTAGCGTCATTACGACATTGTCTCAACTGGTCGACTTCTATTGCAACCACACTGATTTGCTTCCTGAGAGGTTCCAACGTTCTATCCATGATGATGGACAAGGAAGCATTGAAGCAGTTGTCGAATATGTTGCGGGAATGACAGATGATTTTGCCTACCGTTGCCATGGTCAATATGTTAAGAATGCGCCTGATGCATCTTCGACGCCTTCTCTTATTTAACTTTTACGCTCAGTCGTTTATATCTTTTTTATATGTTTGATATAGGATACGCACATCACAGGGAGCGACTGCGAGTAATGTCTGGCTTTGCCAGCATTGCGATAATAAATCACAGGGAGCGAAGGATGAGCGACCGCGAGAAGTATCCGGCTTTGCCGGTGCTTCGACAATAAGTCACAGGATAAAATGGGAATAGTTAGCGAAGATATCCAGCGAGTAAAAGAGAGTGCAGATATTGTTGCACTCATATCCGAACACGTTCCGCTTAAGCGTGCAGGAAGACGATTTACGGGATGTTGTCCTTTCCACGAAGAAAAAACGCCGTCTTTTAGCGTGAATCCCGAACTGGGTTTTTATTACTGTTTTGGGTGCAATAAAAAAGGGGATGCCATTACTTTTTTGCGCGAGCATCTTCAAATGGATTTTGCTGAAGCCGTCGAGTTTTTAGCTAAGAAAGCCAACATTACCCTTCATTACGATTCAGCAAATACAAGTAATAAGAATGCGCTGACTCCCTTGTACGATGCGCTGACTGCTGCGGGAGAGTTTTACAACGACCTTCTCAAGAATTCCGAGATGGCAAAAAATGCAAGACAATATGTGCGTTCACGAGGTTTTGGTAAGGATGCAGTACAGCAATTTGGTATTGGCTATGCCCCGGCTTCATACGATGCTCTCGCAGAGCATCTCCAGGCTTCATTCTCGGGTCAGCAACTGGTCGAAGCAGGGTTGTGTTATAAAAACTCACGCGGAAAGATGAATGATGTATTTCGCAATCGTTTATTGTTTCCTATTCGAAATCCTGCAGGTGCCATTATTGGTTTTGGTGCGCGATCGCTCGATGGGACGCCGCCCAAATACAAGAATACGAGTGAGACAAAGCTTTATAGAAAATCTCATGTGTTATACAACATCGATCGCGCAAAGGCCGCAGCAGTCAAAGCGGGAAACTTTGTTGTCTGCGAAGGATACACCGACGTGATAGCGATGTCTCTCGCAGGTGTTGAGCAGGCGGTCGCGACGTGTGGTACTGCTGCAACAATTGATCACGTCAAAATCATGTCTAAGTATGTCAAGAAAATCGTTCTGGCCTTTGATACAGATTCAGCGGGTCAAAATGCCACGGAACGGTGGTTGGAATTTCTCAAAGAAACAGAAGCGGATATTTTTGTTGCCACCTGGGAGTCAACCAAGGATCCAGCAGACCTCTATGTAGAAGATCCTACCCAGATTCCTAAGGCAATCGACAACGCAGTCCCTTTTCTAGAGTTTCTTCTCGGGCGAATTGTTGGGCGCGGTGATATTTCGCATTCTATTGAAGAGAGGGCGCGTATTGCAGCAGAAGTCGTTAACGTGATTCGTCAACATCCAAGCCCGCTTGTGCGTGAAGGGTATGTGATGCAATTTGCACCTAGTCTGGGCTTTGAGCCGGACTGGTTTTTTGCTGAATTAAAAAAGCCTGCTCCCGTGGTATCTACCCAACGGCGGAGTATATCCCCAGATGAAGAAGTAGGCGAGCGACCGAGAACGAGGACTGTACATGTTCCCGATGATCCACGTCAACGAGAGCTTTTGCGATTGTGTGTCCATGAACCTCATAGTGTGGCTCGCTACATTCGAGGAGACGTATTTACGCAGCCGTTGTATCATGAAATTTTTGATGCGTTAATTGAGCATGAAAGCATTGATGATGCTTTAGCGTCACTTCGGGAAGAATCCCAAGATCTTCTCAATCAAATTCTTGTCGAAGACGTTGCATATGTAGAAGAGATTTCGCCCTATTCGCTTGATGTATTTTCTCGCGTTGTAGTTGCTCAGATGAAAGATTTTCTGTATCAACTGGTCACAAATGGAGCCGACAATACTGCACAGGTGAAAAAACTTCTTGATGTGATGGCAACATCACTAGAGAAGGGCGACAAGCACATGTTGACACAAACAGCATCAGAGCTTCTGGATCTTCGCGCTCACAGTGCTAAGGAATCGAATAGCGCTGACGTGTGATTGCCGAGCACCTACAATGGCTAGGAGCAAAACTATGACCGATAATGATTTACCTACAGACGAGCTATCGGCAGATGACGTCCCGGAAGAGGAACTCGCTGCAGACGAGCTTCTTGATATAGTTCCCGAACCTGAGGATATCGTTTTCGATGACGATGAAATAGATCTCGAGGCTGCACAACAGCGAATTGATGAGATGGTCGATACCGTCAAAGCGCGAGGATTTATTACGTCAGGTGAAATTTTTGCTGCTTTAGCTAATCTCGAACCCGAGACCGAAGAGCTTGCAACAATTTATGCAAGTTTGCGTGAACGAGGAATTGAAGTTGTTGACGAAATCGCGGATGAACTCAAGCGTGAAGACGAAAGACGACTTCGAAGCGCATCGTCACGGGAAGACCGTAAAGATCGATTAAGTAAAGCTGAAGATTCTCCTGCCGCTCGATCAGGATCGATGAACCCTCTTCACCTGACAACGACGAGTGCATCTTCGACCTTTGATCCTGTTCGAATGTATCTCAAAGAGATCGGTAAAGTTCCTTTGCTTACAGGGGAACAAGAAGTGATTCTCGCGAAGCGAATTGAGGCAGGAATAGCTGCTGCGGAACGCATAGAAAGCGAAGTAATCTCTGATCCATCGCAACGGTCGAATCTTAAGGCTGTTGTACGCGATGGCGAGATGGCATCGCGCCAACTCGTAGAGGCGAATTTGCGTCTCGTTGTATCGATTGCAAAACGGTATGCGAATCGCGGAATGGCACTGCTCGATCTTGTTCAAGAGGGAAATCTGGGGCTGATGCGGGCCGTCAATAAGTTTGATTACACAAAGGGTTTTAAATTTTCGACGTATGCAACGTGGTGGATTCGCCAAGCTATAACTCGCGCCATTGCTGATCAGGCACGCACAATCAGAATTCCCGTTCATATGGTGGAAACCATGAATAAAGTAATGCGTATTCGTCGCCAAATGGCTCAAGAATTAGAGCGAGAACCGACGCATGCTGAATTGGCAAAGAAAACACAATTGCCGATCGAGAAGATTCGCGAGATTGAACGAATTCAGCAAGATCCTGTAAGTCTGGAAACGAGAGTTGGCGAAGAAGACGATTCCATGTTGGGTGATTTTGTGGTCGACCCTTCAGGTTCTACCCCTCAAAAGATTGCTGCACGCAAACTTTTAGTCGAGGCGATTGAACAGGCCCTTGATGAACTCAATGAAAGAGAACGAGCCATTGTTCGATTGCGTTTTGGCCTCGACGATGGGGAAGTGCGCACTCTCGAAGAAGTGGGCCAAGCCTTTGGTGTCACACGCGAGCGAATTCGCCAGATCGAATCGAAAACATTGCAGAAACTTCGCCATCCCGTGCGCTCGAAACAGTTGAGGGACTATCTTGAAGAGTCCGAATAGTTCTCATCTCATACTGAATTTCACTACGTCATTCTGAGTGAAACGAAGAATCTCCACGCAGCGGAACGAAATTCTTTTCTGTCGCACTCTGATTGTATAATCACCATATCTTCCCCAATACGTACATCTTTACTGTGAGGTATCTATGGGAAATATGGGGAAAGTTTTTGAGCGCGAGCAGGCACGCATTATGCGCGCACAAGGAGCCAAGTTAATCGAGATTTGTCAGGCCCTGAAAGTGTCGAAAAGCTCGGCATCTGTCTGGGTTCGAGATGTTCCTTTTGTAGGTCAGAAGCGCGCACAGAGCGCTCATCGTCGACCCCATGGACAGGCAGTTGCAAAGCAAAAAGAAATTCAAGCCGGGATCGATGCCGGGCACGAATATTTTGCCCACATGTCTCGCAAAGAATTCTTTGCTGCAGGCATTGCGCTCTATGCTGGGGAAGGTACAAAAGGCCATCAAACGGTATGTGTAACCAATACCGATCCTCTCATCATCACGTTTTATCTCAAATGGCTACGTGAGTTTTTTGCTATCGATGAATCTAGATTACGTGTAGGTCTTTACCTACATGAAAATCTGGATTTAGATTCAGCAATAGATTATTGGTCGCGTCTAACGGACATACCATTGAAGCACTTTATTAAGCCATATCGTGCAACTGCAGATCCCGCCCGAAAACGTTCGAAGCATGTCAATGGCTGTATTTCTGTTCGATATCACTGCGTACATACTGCCCGAAAAATTCTTGGCTATATGGATGGTCTGCTAGAGTATTCCCGTTTTCCGGGGTAGCTCAGTTGGCAGTAGCGATTGACTGTTAATCAATAGGTCGTGGGTTCGAGCCCCACCCCCGGAGCAAGGTATTGATACAAAGCCTAGAATGCATGCATGATCCGATCTGTGGTGAAAAAGGGTGATCAAAAACTCGGGCGCGAATGTAGAGCAGTTACTGACATCGAATCAGTACAGGAAATACTCAGGGATCTCCACGATACGCTCAATGAAATGAAAAATATTTATTCCTTCACGCGTGGAAGCGGAATAGCAGCACCTCAAATTGGCGAAAATGTACGGATCTGTGTTGTTGAGTATGACAGCAAACGTCATACGCTTATTAACCCCACCATCACAAGTCATTCGGATGAAAAGTTAGAAATTCGTCGAGAAGGATGCCTCAGTTTCTTTTCTTATCGTGGATATCCTCGCCGATTTACAGATGTAACCGTCACCTACCTGGACGAAGAAGGTAAAAAGCAAACCCTTGAAGCTTGTGGAGACTTTGCCTCGCTTCTCCAACACGAAATTGACCATCTCGATGGCATTCTTTATACGCAACGTATGAATCAGGATCAGGTACTGGAATTTCATCCTGAGATGCCCGATATTCCCTAAGATAGCGAAATGAAAGATTTAGATCCATCCATTACACGACAAAGGCTTCTTATCGAAGCAACCTATGACCGAGAGATTACAGAGTCTGATGTGCGTGATTGTTTAAACGGACTCGCAGGCTCGCTTGAATTGCGTACATACGGTGAACCCATTATCCATTCACCGAGTGGACAGGGGAGCCCGGAGAACCAAGGATTCGATGCTTTTGTGCCCCTCATCGACTCAGGAATCTCTCTCTACATCTGGACCAATAAGAAATTTATGTCCAGTGTTCTCTATACATGTAAATCATTTGATTCACTCAGGGCTGTCGAATTCATTGAGTCATTCTTTAATGCAACTGAAATAGAATATCAAGAGTTCTGAAGGACCTGCAATGAATATATGCGTGTTTTGCTCTGCACAAGAGCTTCCTGAAAATTATACGAAGCCAGCCCTGAAAGCAATCGTTGAGATTGCACATAATGGGCATACTCTCATTTGGGGCGGAACAGATACAGGCCTCATGCGCGACGTTGCTTCTGCAGCCCAAGAAGCTGGAGCGCAGATCGTCGGAGTATCCGTTGAATTTCTCAAGCACAAGGCTCGCGCTAATGCGAATGAGATGATCATTGCAAATGACCTCGCCGATCGAAAATCAGTCATGATAGAGCGATCGGATGCTTTTCTCGTTCTCGTGGGAGGAATTGGCACCCTCGACGAAGTGACAGAAATCATCGAACGCAAGAAGCATGGCGCGCATAGTAAACCTATTGTTTTTCTTAATACTGATAATTTTTATAAGGGATTACAGAATCAGCTCCAACGAATGGAGGCTGATGGTTTTCTTACATCAGAACTTGCGGAACTTGTTGCTTTTACAGATACACCCGAAGAAGCTGTGAGACTTTTAGAAGATAGGTCCTAACTATCGGTATTCTGGATTTTCAAAATCAAAACGAGCGCCGGCATCCCAAGCGCTTCTTTGATTTCCGTAAGCGGGAATACCTCCAGCAGTTTTCAACATCTGTGCAACATGCATAAGATTCCATGTCATAAATGTTGTATTGCGATTCGTAAAGTCGTTGTCGAGGCCATAATGTCCTTCGCCGTCTTCACGTGCGTCACCATAGCTCGGCCCTGGACCTGCTTCACCGATCCATCCTGCGTCGGCTTGTGGAGGGATGGTGTATCCAAGATGTCCTAACGAGTACAAAATGTTCATGGCGCAGTGCTTGACGCCGTCTTCATTGCCGGTAATCAAACAACCGCCAACTTTTCCGTAGTCTGCATACTGCCCTTGGCTGTTGAGAATATGGCTGTTGGCATACAAGCGTTCAATGACTTGTTTCATGATGGAAGAATTATCACCCAACCAGATAGGGCCAGCTAATACGAGAATATCTGTGGCCTGGACTTTCTTATAAATGTCTGGCCATTCATCAGTTTCCCAGTCATGTTCTGTCATGTCGGGGTAAACGCCCGTTGCAATGTCATGATCGATCGCGCGAATCGATTCAGTTTTCACACCTTGTTTACTCATAATGTTTCTTGAGATATCCACCAATAATTCCGTATGACTTTTCTCAGGTGACTTCTTCAATGTGCAATTAATAAAAAGTGCAGTGAGATCAGAAAAATCATAAGTCGTTTCGTTTGGACCCATATCACTCCTCAGGTTTCTTTCATTGTATTCTTAAGGTTCTGAGCGACCGCAATTCGCGAAGCAAAATGAGCGTTTCTTGCTTGGATTGTAGCGTGTGATAAGTTAAAAATTAATAGTGAACTCGGTGTATTCACCGGGCTGCGAAGCAACTGAAATGTGTCCCTTGTGTCGTTCAACAATTTCCACCGCAATGGAGAGGCCCAACCCGTGGCCGCTTCGGCGTTTTTTTAGTGCCTTGGCGCCACGATAGAATCTTTCGAAGATGTGTGGGAGGTCATCGCGATCTATTCCCATCCCTTTATCGCGGACAACAAGCTCGATATGGTTATCTTTTTTCACCAACGAGACAAAAATAACAGGTTCTGCATCTCCTGCATACTGAACAGCATTGGATATGAGGATATTGATGAGATCTCTTAATAATGATTCAATGCCTTCGATAGTGATGTTGTCTTCGATATGGTTATCGACGGTAAGTGAAAACTTTTTTTCCGATGTCGAAATCTCGTGCTCAACAAGCTGAGACAATTCAACTGTTTTGGGTGCATCTTTAGGTTCATTTGCTCGGGTGAGGGAGAGTAGCTGATCACTTAAAGCACTTAAGCGATCGATTTCTTCAAGATTGCTGGTAAGAACATCACGTAATTTTGGTGCGTCAAGTTTCTGTAAGAGGGCCACTTCTATTTCCGTTTTCATGACCGTTAGCGGTGTACGCAATTCATGACTTGCATCAGCTGTAAAGCGAGACTGGGCTTTATGGAAATTTTCAATCGGCCGCAAGGTTCTTTTCGCGAAAAGAAAGCACAGTGCCGTGCCCAGTGTAAGCACAGCGAGATTTGTCATGATAATTGTTTGGAGTAACTCATTGCGATCATCCTTTACTTGATCATTCACACGACGTCTAAGTTCTCCATCGGGATCAAAGGGGGCTCGCTGTCCTGGTTTTGATGGGATTGGGTCGTCGTAATCGCGAAAAATCTCGGTTTGTCTTTCTGCCCCTCGCGATATCCTTTCGGAAGCAATCGAAAATGTAGGAACAGAAAAAGCTATGCACACAAAAATGAGTAATCCAAAGTAAAATGCAGTTAACTTAAAGAGGGCCGAGCGAAACATTAGAGAGCCGATTCTTGTGCAGCAATTCGATATCCGAACCCGCGAACTGTTTCAATGAGATTTTCTGACTTGGTAACATCAGATTTTAGTTTCTTGCGAATGTTTTTTATGGTGGCTTCAACCGTGTTTGGCAATATGTTGGAATCAAAGTCCCATACACGTTCGATAATTTGATCCTTTGAAATTGTCATCCCTTGGTTAATGAGGAGGTATTCGAGCAAGGAGTATTCTTTTTTGCTTAAAGAAACGACTTTTCCAAAATTGCTCACTTCTTTTCTCGACATATCAATGGTGAGCATCCCATGGGTCACGATTGGCCCAATTGTCTGAGTGGGGCGTCGAACAATGGCGCGAATTCGCGCACTGAGCTCATCAAATTCGAACGGTTTACCGAGATAGTCATCAGCACCAATATCAAGACCGTCGATACGATCTCGCGTTTCATTGCGTGCGGTCAACATTAATACGGGCGTTGTATTGCCTTTGGCCCGCATTGCTCGACAGATGTCAATCCCGTCGGTACCGTCATCGAGCATTCTGTCCAGAATGACTGCATCAAAGTCGTTATCCTTAAGAAATAAATGAGCATCGTCTGAATTTGTGGCGTTCTCCGTTACCCATCCCTCGAGTTCAAGGCCGGTCATAATTGCACGGGCAAGCTTCATTTCGTCTTCGACTACAAGTATCTTCATTACCCTTGATTGTACCCGGATTTCTGAAAGGGAGCTGAAGAAAGGCCCCCTCCAGCAAGCGGAAGTAATATTGTCGTGTGAAAACTGTTTCAGATGACGATCTATTTCCTATCGGAATCGGAACGTGGCTCATGGGTGGAGATTGGGACAATGCTGCACGATGTGCAACAACTGATGTCAGCAATGACGACCAAGAAGTGAGAGCCATCCGTTACTCTCTTGACATTGGCCAAAATCATATCGATACCGCAGAGATGTATGGTGCGGGGCATACAGATGAAATCGTGGGTAAAGCCATACAAAGTTATTCACGTGATCGTATTTTTATAGCTGACAAGCTGTGGAAGAGTTCCTTTGGTGAGCAAGAAACTCGCATGGCGATAGAACGCATGCTGAGGAGCCTGGGCACAGATTACATTGACCTCCTTTATATCCATTCAACGTTTGATGGACCTGAATGGGAGCGAGCAGTCGAACCCATTAATACTTTTATCGATGAAGGTGTTGTTCGTTTTTTTGGCGTAAGTAATTTCTCTTTTGCCGATATGGAGCGCGCGGCGAAGCTGAGCTCTCATCCGATTGCAGCAAATCAGATGCTTTATAACTGTGGATATAAAGAAGAAGTAACTCCTGAGGTTAAGCAATATTGTTCAACTAATCAGATTGAGATTGTTGCCTACACGCCTGTGGGTAGGGGTGAACTATTAGCCAATCCCGTGGTGCAATCTGTCGCACACAAACATGGTGTAACAACGGCACAAGTTGCTCTCGCATGGCTGATAGTCAGAAATGCACTCCCTATTCCGAAATCTTCACAGAAGGCACATATCGATGAGAATTTTAGAGCTCTCGACACAAAGCTCGACGATGAAGATCTTGATCTACTTGACGCACTGTAAATCTGTTCCTCAACCAAAATTCATCCCAGATGAGGATCAGCACGCGATAGCGGTGATCAAGATTCAGTACCGTTATCACGTCGAGATGGCGAAGGACCGGCATTAGAGAACGAATAAAATCCATTTTCTATCATTAATAAGCCGTGTGTTGTGGCTTAGACTCTTTCAATGAAGTTTTCACGGAAGTTGCTCTAGGTCATGGCCGCACCTAAAAAAAAGCCCACATCTGAATATGATGCCAGTCATATCACTGTTTTAGAAGGACTGGACCCGGTTCGTAAACGCCCTGGCATGTATATCGGGTCAACCGGTTCTCAAGGTCTTCACCACCTCATCTGGGAAGTGGTCGATAATTCAATTGATGAAGCTATGGCTGGGCATTGTGACCGCATAGACGTCACCCTTCTTGATGGCGGCGGATGCCGCGTCACTGATAATGGCCGTGGAATACCCGTAGGCCCATTCCCGGGAGATAAGAAGAAATCTGCAGCAGAAGTTGTTCTCACCACATTGCATGCGGGAGGCAAGTTTGGTGATGGCGGTTACAAGGTTTCCGGTGGGCTTCACGGTGTAGGCATCAGTGTCGTGAACGCTCTTAGTTCTCGGCTAGATCTTCACATTGAACGCGATGGAGGAGCATACGAGATGTCTTTTGCTCCGGTCACGACGGGAAATAAAATTGCCAGCGGAGTAGCGCAAGGCAAACTGAAAAAAGTCGCATCCATACCCAAGACGCGTTCAGGTACAACCATTACTTTCTGGCCTGACGAGCGCGTATTCGATGATGTCAATTTCAAATCACAAACTATTTGTGAACGCTTGCAGATCATGGCATTTCTCAATAAAGGCCTTGCCATTGGTTTTCATGATGAACGAAAAGATCACAAACGCGAAGAAACTTTTTCCTACGACGGAGGACTCGTTGATTTTGTTGCTCATCTCAACGCAAGCAAGACACCTTTATTCAATACGATCGGATCTTTTTCGACGTCAACCGAAGATGGCGAGATCGATGTAGCGTGGCAATGGAATAGTGGATACCACGAAGGTCTCCATACGTTTGCGAATGGTATTTCTACCACTGAAGGCGGAATGCATGCTGAAGGTTTTAAGCGTGCGCTCACCACAGCTGCAAATAAATATGCTCGCCAGTCAGGGTTGATGAAAGAGAAGGACTCCAATTTCTTCGGAGAAGATGTTCGGGAGGGCATGTGCGCAGTTGTGAGCGTGCGATTGTCTGAACCACAGTTCGAAGGGCAAACAAAAACAAAACTGGGAAATGCAACGATGCGTTCTGCTGTTGAAAAAGCAACCAGTGACTACTTTCTCGCGTGGTTGGAACATAACCCTGCGGATGCGAAACTATTTATTAACAAAGCATTGGGTGCGAGCAAGGCACGTAAAGCTGCAAAGCAAGCACGTGAATTAACACGTCGAAAATCTTCTTTGGACTCTGGTGGACTTCCGGGGAAACTTGCCGATTGTTCTTCGCGAAAACCAGATGAGTGCGAACTTTTTATTGTTGAAGGTAACTCTGCAGGCGGAAGCGCGAAAGATGCACGAAACCCTAAAACGCAAGCAATCTTGCCCTTGCGGGGAAAAATTCTTAATGTCGAGCGAGCGACGCTCGATAAAATCCTGAAAAATCTTGAAATTCAAGCACTTGTGACATCTATTGGCGCGGGTATCGGTTCAGAATTTGAAGTAGAAAAGCTGAGATATAAAAAAATCATTATTTTGGCAGATGCTGATGTAGACGGCGGACATATTCGAACGCTCCTCATCACCTTTTTCTTTCGACAAATGTTTCCTCTTGTCGAAGCGGGCTGTCTCTATGTTGCCCAGCCTCCACTCTATTCCACCGAGATCAAAGGTGAAAAAGTATATGTGGCTGATGAAGCACAGAGGCAAAATCTCATCCAGCAAAATCCTCGTACGCAACTTCGTTTTGTTCGATTCAAAGGGTTGGGAGAAATGGACGCAAAAGAGTTGGCAGAAACAGCTGTATCTCCCGCAACGCGGAGACTGATACAAATCAATATCGATCAGGCTGCTATTTGTGATGATGTATTGTCGCGACTCATGGGGGACGACGCAGAAGCGCGACGAGATTTCATTCAAGCAAATGCAAAAGAAGTAGAAAACATAGATATATAATCAAATTCTTTGGCGTTGGAGCGCGAAAGACTCATCAGGTGAGTCTCAAGCGCTCCAACACTAATCAAAATGGGCTAAGGAGCACATGATGGCACGAGCAAAACTTTCAGCGAAAGCGAAGAAAAATGAAGCGAGCCTATTTGACGAACAAATTCCCAGCAAGGCACTCGTCGATGAAGTAGAGAGCTCTTTCCTCGAATACGCGATGAGCGTGATCGTGTCACGTGCGTTACCTGACGTTCGCGATGGCCTCAAGCCTGTACACCGCCGAATTTTATGGGCGATGCATGATGCCGGCGTGCGAAGCGATCGACCTTTTGTGAAATCTGCTCGAGTAATCGGTGAAGTGATGGGTCGCTATCATCCGCACGGTGATCAATCGATCTATGAAGCACTTGTCCGCATGGGACAGCATTT
>CALMUU010000202.1 GCA_937872965.1 uncultured Actinomycetes bacterium | reverse complement strand
CATTTCTCCTGTAAGGAATCGCTGTTGATCAAGTTTTAGAAGATTTTGTTTATGACTTTCAATTTCTATCCTTAACTTATGGACTTCCTGATCTCGACCTCCCTCTTCTGCTTTTTTCCACCATTTGTCAGCTTGGCTTCGATTTGCAGCGGTTTCGGGAAGTCCAAGAAAAATAGGCGAAAGCGAAAGATTGATATCTTCGGAAAAACCGACCAACTCCTCCACCTGAGCAAGCAGCAAAATATGTAGAGATTCAGGTAAAATCCCATATTCCGCAACCTCTAAGCCGTCGAGTAGATTTTTTTCAAATCTACCTCCAAGCACGCTAAGTACCTGATGTCTAATAGGGTTCATGTTTAGAACCCTTTCCTTGACGCCAAAAGGTAACCTGTGTGCGAGAAGGTGTACTCCTTCAAAAAGCTGAAAAATCCACCTCATGGTAGGTCTTTTTGTTGGTTTTCCGAGCTGATTGGGCAGAGATTTTTGTAACTTCACAAGCTGCTGACGAAGAAATCTCTGTGCGATGGTGTAAACCAAAAGACATAAGCACATCACCATACCCAGCGCTACAATCCTATCTTGGCTCTTCAAGAACACAGAAGAAGTCATAAAAAATGGATCCTTGAGGAATCGAAAACCCCGTTCGACAGCTTGCTGCTCTTTGTAATTGCAGAGCATCTCTTTTGCAGAGAGTTTATTAACCTGAGTTTTGGGTTTATCTGCCCTTTGGACCGCGTCAAAGCCTCGAATAGACAAAATTGCGATGGGGTCCATATTTTTTAATATGAACCCCATCGCAATTTCGGCTCTGCGAGGGCTTTCACGCAGGTCCAAAGGACAGATAAACCCAAAACTCAGGTTATTAGGATCAAGCTCATTCGTTGCCACGATGAACCTGCCCTTCATCATGAGTACTTGATTTATGCGCTCTAAATCCTCCTGTAGCTCGCCTTGAATACGGTACTTTTGCTCCAAACACTCATTGAGACGCGGCCTACCTCGTCCTTGCTTGATACGTCTAAGAGTAACCTGAACTGTTGAAATCTGGTGGTACTTTAGGCCTTGTACCGTTCTTCTAAGTTGTTCATGAGCATCATGTTCACAATCAAAGTCTTGGTGAGATAACTTGCCGAGTTCAATCTTAGCACGCTCAAATTCCTTGCGAACTTGTTTCCTCAATGTCTTTTCCTCCCTGACATGAGCCGGCTGGGAGTGCACAAGTAACCATCTCTGCTTTACTTCGCCGTACGTCGAAGATACCTCTCTCACAGAATATCCAGGCTCAATTTCTTGCAGCTCTTCTGTTGAAGACACTAGAGCTTTAGCAGCAACAATTTTTTCTGGTACACGGGTAATCCACTTCATCTTTGGGGAAATTTCCTGAAGGGTTTCGCTCGTATACAATGCGCTATCAGCGACAATATATTCCTCATGACCTTCTTGAATTTGTTCCTTCAGCGTTCTGAGTCGTTCGCGAAAGAGCTTTTTATCAGAGCTATTCCCTGCGACCGTCTGGGCAAGTAGTGGAACATCCCCATCTTGGCTCGACATCATATAGATCATAAACTGCTTAAGATCTGATCGATGATCTTTAGAGTAGCCAAAGGTAATCAACGGGTTTGGGTCATCACTGTCGTATTCTCCGTGAACTGCCATACTAGTAGAGTCCACATGTCTGAATTTTTTACTAACCCCGTATTCTAGTGCGGCTTCGGAGGCTAATATAGCAAAAAGCCGATCACATCCAAAGGCATAGCATTGATCAAGAGCTCTTCCCAGTCGATCATCGTTGATCTCCGCAGTACAGTCTCTGCCCAGAAATCTTTGAACAGGCCTGCTCTCAAAAAACTGCGCTTCTAAGTATAGGGGTCTCGATGTAAATCCAAGACCATT
>CALMUU010000201.1 GCA_937872965.1 uncultured Actinomycetes bacterium | reverse complement strand
GTTACGACGAACCAGCGAGAGAACCTTTACCTGCTCGTGAGTCACAGCCATACTCTTATTCTCCTCCTCAACATTCGGTAGAACAGTTTTCTGTACCGACTGCAGTTCCTCCCAGTCAGCCCACTCCACCCAACATCGGCGAAGCGGGATACGTTCCATCTTTTAAACGCGGCACAGAAAACGATCCGAACACGCCACCCTCTTCAGGCGAGCCGAATCCTCCTTCAGCCCCAGTAGATCCATCAATGTATACATCGCCTCGCCAGAGTCCCCACACTGAGACTCCAAAATCTGGGTATGTTCCTCACTTCATCGATGAAAAACAAGACCAAGACAAAGACACTTTCTGGGATGAGTCATGAGTAAAGAACGCGCGATTACCGCATATGAAATTTTACGACTCCGCCTCCTTGATCGGATCAAAGAAGGAAAAGTCGATCCTGAGAGCGATCCCGATGGCGTTCGTGTTCTTATTAAAAGCGAGGTAGAGCAATACCAACGTCAAAGTCAAAGCGGTATTGGCGGCAGGGCATTATCAGATCCTAAGGATATTGAGGTTCGACTTGAACGCGCAATTCTTGGATACGGCGTGCTCGGCCCTCTCCTTGAAGATGACAATGTGGAGGAAATCTTTATCTCAGGTGGAGATGTTTCATATTTGGATGCAAACGGACGACTCGCCAGCGTGGAAGATCCCACAACAGAAGAAGAAATATTTCACTTAGTTAATCGTCTTTTACAAACGTCAGGACGCGAAGTTTCTAAGCGTAACCCTATTGTTCAGGCGCGAGTACTTGATGGGGCTGCACGTATTGGTGTTGTCGTTCCCCCTATTGCCGATGAGCTTTCTGTCACACTGCGAAAATATACATTACGTCATGAAGATCTCAATGATCTCGTGCGTTTCGATTCACTTTCTCCAGCGGCAGCTGCGCTGATGCATGCTGCAATGTTGACGCGAACCGGAATTGTTGTCAGCGGAATTCCTGCTGCAGGAAAGACAACGCTTGTCAATGCCCTCTTGCGCGCGGTGCCGCCGAGCCACCGTGTTTTGGGATGTGAAGAGACGCGTGAACTTTCTGCACCGATGATGCATGGTGCTTACTATCAAACACGCGCTTCGAGTAACGATTCTGCGGGCGAATCAGAAGTGTCGTTACGTGACCTCGTACGTATTTGTTTGGGTATGCGTCCCGACTTGTTGGTGGTGGGTGAAGTTCGAGGTGAGGAAGCTTTTGAATTGACGCGTGCTGGTAACGCAGGTTGTGGTGTGTTGTGTACGGTGCACTCCAACAATGCATCCGAAGCGCTTGCTGCATTGACTAATACTGCGATCATGGCGGGACAAAATGTCCCTGAACAACAGGTGCGCAACATCTTTTCCAGCGTGTTTGATTTAGTGATCCATTGTGATCGTGAAGATGTACAGTTTAAGACCGAAGATTCAGGTCGCATTCGCAGACAGATTATGGAAATTGCTGCCGTACCTTCTCTGCAAGGTGGGGAGTCTGACTACACCATTGAACCTATCTTTACACGCGAAGCCTTCGGGGCTCCTCTTCGATGGACAGGAGCTCCGCTGCCGGAAAATCTTCGCAAGCGACTCGACAATGTTTTGACGCGTCATGGAACAAGCGTGCAACGTATTCTTGATGGTTCGAATCAAAGGATGTCAGCATGAGCGGCCAGGTTCTTCTCGCGGCCATGTTTTGGGCATTCTTTGTATTTTTGCTTGCTGCGATAATGACGGACAACATGCCCGAGCGCCTTTCGCGTGTGACGGAATCCAAGAAACGATTGACAGGCCGCGAAAAACGACAGAGTTGGTTGAATCAAAGCGGCGTGGGGGTTACGCCTATGCAGTTCTGGGGCATTTCTCTCGGCTCAGGTATTGCAAGTTTTTCACTCCTTTTTCTCATCACTAATGTTTTTATCGTCGCGGTAATCCCTTCCGTGATGATCGGCATTTTGCCACGCACATATTTTTCTCGTAAGCGCGCGAAGATTTCCGACGAGAGAGTGCGAGCATGGCCCGATGCATTACGCACATTGATTGCAGGAATTTCTTCGAG
>CALMUU010000200.1 GCA_937872965.1 uncultured Actinomycetes bacterium | reverse complement strand
TATTTCGCGACGGCACTTCCTTGGTGTTCTAGGGTGCTGTATTGCTGTTCCTACAGTTCTCGCGAGTTGCTCGACAACCAAAAGAGAAGATCAGGCTCAACAAAAACTCAAACTAGCCGAACTCCGCGCGACGAAAAAATATAAAGAAAAGAAAATTAAAGTCGGTGACAATTTCTACTCACCCAAAGAAACAACCATTGAAGCGGGAACGATTGTTATCTGGACAAATACTGGACGTGTCATCCACGATGTTATGGCCGATGACCCTGACGGTACAAGCGAAAACCATGATATGGATTCCATGGAAGAAAAGGATTTCACCAGCGGCACACTTCAATCGGGTGACATATATGTGAGGCTCTTTACAAAGCCAGGAAAGTATTTTTACCATTGCCATTTTCATGGCGGGCCGCAACGGGGTCAGTGGGGTTCTATTACGGTAAGCAGTACTGATCGTACTCTTTAATAACAGGATGTGCGGATGCACCACAGGCAGGGCAGTCTGGATTTTTACGAACTTCATATGTTCGGAATGATTCTTCAAGAGAATCAAAAGCAAGAAGTCGTCCAATAAGTGGTTTACCGATTTCTAAAACATATTTCATGGCTTCTAATGCTTGGAGTGAGCCAACAATACCTGGAAGAACTCCCAGCACACCTGCTTCAGCACAGCTCGGTGCGAGTTCGGGCGGAGGTGGCTCGGGAAGCATGCATCGGTAGCATGGCCCATTGGCAGGATCAAGAACTGTTACTTGACCTTCAAATCGAAAGATTGAACCGTGCACCACGGGAGTATGAGTAATGACGCTTGCGTCGTTGAGAAGATAGCGTGTCGGAAAGTTGTCTGTTCCATCAACAACAAGATCGAATTGTGAAATGATGTCGACGACATTAGTTGCATCGAGGCGTTCATTAAAAAGAATCACATCGCAGTCGGGATTAAGGCTTAAGATTCGAGACTTCGCAGATTCGGTTTTTGACATTCCTATATTGGTGACAGAGTGCATTATTTGGCGCTGCAAATTAGATCGATCGACAACATCCATATCGATCACTCCTATTGTGCCAACACCAGCGGCAGCCAAGTAGAGGGCTGCTGGAGAACCCAGCCCACCAGCTCCGAGAAGAAGAATTTTGGCATCGAAGAGTTTTTGTTGTCCCGCTTCACCGACTTCGGGAAGAAGGACATGGCGTTGATATCGCTCGTATTGATCACTCGAAAGAGTGCGCGGTATATCGAATGGACGACCGTCATCTTTCCATTTATTAAAACCTCCAATGAGTGATTTCACATTCGAGTATCCGAGTTGGCCAAGAGTGTGGGTAGCAAATGCAGATCGGACGCCAGAGGCACAGTACACAATAAGGGGAGTATCTTTATCCGTTACTCGGTTTTCTATATTGGTCTCAAGAACGCCTCGAGCAATCGTTAGTGCACCAGGAATAATTCCACCTTCTACTTCGGAGGGCTCACGTACGTCGAGCAATGTAGCTGAAGCGAGGTCTACTTCGTCAGCTTCGACTTCAGTGATATGTTCTTTTACGTCGGCAATTAATTCGCGTACGTTCATCTTGATCCCTTGGGCTTCGAGTTTTTCAATGGTTGTTTCTTATAGATTAGCTATGCTGCGCTGTTCTGTCGTGATGTGTGCCCCGCGATTGCTTCACCGATGATGCTCGGATGAAGACCAGTACCGTGAAGTGTGGAGTGAATAGTGGATTCTGACAACCCTATAGTCTCTAGGCGTGTTAAGAGATATTGTGCACGCCTTCGTTGCGTTTCCAGTGGGGAAACGTGAAGTCGCTGCATCCACTGATCATGTACGCTGCGTTGGGGATCGGTTAATTTGCGCGCGCGATAGCTCGTAAATGGATCGATAGACTGTGGGACAAGATACTCATCATCATTTATTTCATGGAAAATCCCGACTTGGCAGAGTCGTGTGAGCTGTTTGTGTACGGGAGAAGAATGCCCCTCACGCATTCCTGTTCCGGCGCATGCAGATAGTTCAGAGGCAGCCAGCGAAAAAGTATCTGGTGCAATGAGTGCACGCAGACAGAGACTATTGATTAACCATGTAGCAGTGGGTCCAACTGCGGGTAGCCAAAAGACCTCGATATAGGGATCGTATCCAAAAAAACTCGATGTGGCATCAGCGTGTGTACGTGTGGGGTGAAAGGTTAGTATTGTCATAGCTCCTCCATGTCCTATTAAAAACCAGTATAGACAATACTAAACAATATAATAAAGATCAAATTGAATGTTTCAGAGGTTACTCTGTTCTTAGCTCGCTGTAGCCATGATGTTATGGGGTTCGCCTTCCAAGTCGCTTTGTTGGAGGATTGCTCGGATAGCTCGTACGCCAGCTAGACCTTGCTTTCTTTCTTCCTTAGAGAGTTTCCACCACTGCTCAGTACGCTGCGCTCTTGATTTTCGACCTTTTTTTCCGGATTTTGTCTCAGAAAATCCTGTATTCAAGCTCGTTACAGTGACTTGGCTGAGATCGATGAGGGATAGTTGCGTATTCATATTGTTATTAAAACATGGGGGTACGACAGAAAAAACGAAATAGTTCATTGAACTTATCCACAAACAGGGTTGGACCCTGCAAGTCCTGCAAGTCGCAAATATTCACCGGTGAAACGCTAACCTGACAGGGATGAAACGTTCTTTTACTCTTCCTGTTGCCCTGGTCATCACTGTATCTATCCTCATGAGTGCATGTGGTGGTTCGGACCCTAAATCCAATTCTTCTGGCGACAGTGAAAAGACACCTACTAAAACCGTAGGAGGAAAAGTTACACTGCAACCACTCTTCTTTACTCAGGATGAGAATGGATTCAAAGGTGGAACCAGCGATATCACTCTTGAGTTGAGAAAAACAGATACGAAGGCCATTCGTGTTGCGATTTCCGACGATGAAGTCCAGGGTTCAGGTCCGCAGTGGGAAGCGGCTGCGTGGAATGCGATGGCAGTTTCAACTCTGGTGACGGGAGCATCACTTGATAAACGTCAATTAGAAGTAGATGCGACAGGATTCATTGATGGACCTTCGGCGGGTGCACTCATGACAGTTGGTACGATTTCCCTTATTCGTGGTGACAAGATGAATCGTGATGTTACGATGACGGGAACGATTAACCCTGATGGAACAATCGGGCCTGTTGGCGGAATCCAATACAAACTTGAAGGGGCCGCAAAGGCAGGTAAAGAAACCGTTCTTATTCCCACAGGTCAAATACTTGAGCAAGATGAGACGGGACAAACAATTGATCTGAAAGCAATTGGTAAAGACCTAGGTCTTAAAGTTGAAGAAGTCGACAACATTTATGTGGCTTATAAAGAATTCACGGGCCAAACTTTGCCGCGTTTCGCAGCGAAACAAGATCCTGAGCTATCAAAGTCGCATGTGGAAGATCTCACAAAGGTTGTCAAACTATTTCAGCGCGAGTACGACAAAATTGCAAATACTCTTCCCGCGCTAGGTGCAGATCTCGCAGAGCTGTCTGCCGGCATTGTGACTTCAGAGGAAGCGTATCAAGAATCCAAAACGCTTGTTCGAAACGGTAAGCCTGCAGCTGCCCTTTCGAGCATTCGCGAAGCGTACAGTCTCATTCTTGCTGTGGAACAAATAATTTCCTATCAAGATGCTTTTGTCGCGGGCGGTACCGTTGCGGGTGACAATGTGATCCTTGCTCTCGACGACAATTTTAAAAAGCGGTTTGAGGATTTTAGCGACACTCTGAAAGACTATGAACCTGAAACGCTGGGACACGCAGCGAATCTTATTGATTCGTACGGCACGTTGATTGTTTCTGCAGGTCTCGCACAGATCGCTGTAGATGAAGTGCAAAGTGGTTTGCAGCAGTATGACCCCGTCACGGTAATTAGTTATATTGCTGCTGCTGATGCCGGTATGGAAATCCAACAGGAAATTTTTGACGCATTTTCCGATACTGGTGGCCCATCTATCTCTACTGCTATTGCTCCAGAAACTGCCGCCAAGTTTTTCCGTCAGGGTGCCGATGCAAATATCGCTGCGTTTAGAACAACGACATTGGAACAAATTCAAGCGGAGTTAGGGGCTACTCCCGCACAAGCTGAAGAGCTTCTCAAGCAAGCTGATCCTTCTGTTGCTCTTGTTCTTAATTCACAACAGATTGAGAGAATTGCAGAAGACCTATTTGGCAACATCGATAACCTTGTTTATGCACAGTTAGGAGCTTCGGTTGAACTTTACGCTCGTTCGAGCGAACTGCTTGCTGGGTATTATTCGCTGGGGATCCCGAGCTTTGAAAATGGTCGAGTTACTATTTCTGCATTCCGCAGCGACAAAGCATTTCGCGCGACAAAGCGACTCGCAAAAGAACAGCTTTCAGGCGTTGGCAATGTGTTGTCTGATAAAGGCATAGAACCTATTTTTGTGGCATCCGCATTTGAACTTGCAAACGAAAATGATTCCAGTGCAGATCCAGAGCAAGCAATTCATGCGCTGCGCGTTTATTGGAAGGGTTTTGTTGCTGGTCGTGTGTTGACATATCTTGGAGGATTCCCTCGGGCAGGATTGGAAAAGTGATTTGTCTGCGCGTGGGCGCAGACAAATCATTCTGAGTCGCTAGCGACGAAGGATCTCATGTTTTGTCGCGTCAACAGAATACCGTTGGAGTGCCGAGCGCTCAATATATGAGTCTCAATCGATCACACGCTCATGGTGATTTAGTGTTTAGTCGATTGAGACTCACCACGTGAGTCTTTGGCGCTCCAACGCTATTCTGGAAGGTCCGTCTTTTCGGCTACCCGCGTCTGAATCCCTCAGAATGACGCTTGCTAGAATATATTGGTGATTTACCT
>CALMUU010000199.1 GCA_937872965.1 uncultured Actinomycetes bacterium | reverse complement strand
AGCATCTTGAAGGCTTGACAGTTCTCACAAACTTTGTTGTACACACATCAGCGCCGATCATGTTTACGCTCGGATGGTTGTTCTTCAGTGATCATGGCCGTACTACGTGGCGCATTGTTCAGCTCTCCCTGATCTTTCCTGTTGGCTGGGCAGTTTTTGCAATGATTCGAGGCGCGATTATTCATTACTACCCCTATCCTTTTATGGACGTAGTTGATCTTGGTTATGCAACAGCATTAATTAACATGGCAGTAGTGACAGTATTTTTTATTGTGCTTTTTATCGGCGCACACTTATTAGATAAGAAAATTTCGAATTAAAAGAGTGGTTTATGCACTGCTAAGCAATGGCGGTGGTTTTTCTTTTTGTTTGAGTCGTTCTTCAAAAAAGACATCGTTGTGCATGATTGTGTGGTGTCTTCGACATAAAAGCATCAAGTTATCGAGATTTGTTTCGCCACCATGTGCCCAGTGGTGAATGTGGTGTGCATCGCACCAATGTGCGGGAATAGTGCATCCCGGAGCGGAGCATGTTTTCTGACTCAGCATGAGTTGTTTTTTCAATCTCCAGGGAGCAGTTCGTGCTGAACGACCAAGATCAAATGTACCGTCGGGTTGCTTTACGGGAACATGAATAGTGGTATCACAGAGAATTTGTTCGAGATATTGACGTGAATGAGCATGAATGAGAGGTGAATCTGGGTTCATTGCTTTTCGTAAAAATGCTTGTGTGGTGAATTCTGGATCTAAATCGTTGATATCAATCACAATATCGGCGGTTAGGGCTGGAGTATAAGAAAAAGAAAACTCTTTCGGTGTATCAGTACCATCGTTGCTGGCATGTGGCGAGGTAGCTGGCGTGGTGTGTGTGAGATACCCTTGAGCAAGATAGCCAACTGAGTCAGCATTACGTTGTGACACACTCAATTCATTCTGGTCTTCTGCATCTGTTTCGCGCCAATTCTTGTTGTTGATGTCTTTCAGGGCTTTATGGAACAGACTTCCATTCATTTGATCAAGCTTGCCGTCGACGATCCAATAACCTTCGGCGGTCTGGTAGACATCGAGATAGCGTTCTTTGAACGCTTCATATTCGATGGAGCTTTCACCGAGAAGTTCATTGATGGAGTGTTTCCACATGGTTACTACCAACGAGAATTGCGATGCAGGCAGTACCGATGCATTGCCAATAATTTGATCGATATCACTTACGAAGTGGTCGTGATATTTATCATCGTCAGCTATACGAAGAAGAGAGGTGATGTGATCGGTTGTAATTAAACCTGCTTTCGCGGCTTCTTCTATCACGGGATAGTTGTTGAGCAATTCGCCACGACGGATCGATTTATCTGCCTGATGAATTCCAATATGGGATTCCCACATAATGGCAGTTTTTGCAGATAAAAAGGTATCATCGGACCACGCATTACCTTTTTCGTATTGCGCGGAGGCTTTGTCTCGTGCAAATAACATTTTCTCGGAGAGGAAAACAATTTTCTTAATTTGATCTGTAGATATCCCATCAGACTCGGCAACAAATTTATCCAAACCCTCGATTGCCTCATCAAGAGACTGGCAAACCGCATCGAAAGCAGAAGACTCATCTTGTTGGCCAAGGTACCCATCAATGGTCGAAGACAATTCATTACTAGCGAACATATGTACGTATTATAAACTTCGAATACGACAAAATCAAGTAAAAAATTGTCCAGTATTGTGAAAAACGTTATTTTGTGACTCTGGGTGATTGAGATCCTTCGCTTCGTTCAGGATTGTAGATGTCACGTTATTCGGTGTCGGTTTTCATAGTGTTGGAGTGCCAAACGCTCACTATGTGAGTCTCAATCGACAAGACACTCGATCATTGCATAACCACCACCACCGTTTAGTCAATTAAGACTCACCACATAAGTCTTTGACGCTCCAACACTATCAACACGATACCGTGATCCTTGGGCCTATTCCGCCACAAAACCCGAATTCTGTCACCGAAAAACGTGACATCTACAAGGATGACAGGGAAGCGAACGCTGGATAGTCCTAGTCTTCTTCGACATCGGCTTCCATGAACTCTTCGTGAATCGATTCATCTTCACCGCGGGTCATCGCAAAAATTCCTGTCGCATTATTTGCATCGAAAGCTAAGTCGACTTTACCTTCTTCATCATTGTGGCGAGTAATGAATTCGAAGAAGGAACCAGGAACGTCCTTATCTACAATCGACTCATCGTCGAGACGGAAAGGGCGCGACACGATATCTGCTTTGTATGCAGTCTGTAAAATATTTCCTGAACCCGAAACTTCGACCGTGTCTTTAATTGGGCTGCCAAGCTCTCTTTCGTGCTCGGCTAATGCCATCACATCGCTTACGCGATCAGTTGCATGATTAAACGCATTGCCCTCGGTTGCAATCCACGCCATTTCTGCTGAGTGTTCCCGCAGCTCTTCATAATGAGAAAGCAGAGGCACAGGATGTTGACGATCAAAGGCTGCAGCGATGTTGCTTAAAAAGTCTGCCACGCGCTCTCGAGGAAGAAAACCATTCGCATCTAAATATTCAAGATCTGCAATCGTTTCTTTCGTAAGTGGATCGCGTGAATTCTCTACAGTAAGAATAACCTTCTTTTCAAAATTGTCATTCTCTAGTTGTTCGGGATGAAACTCACTCACGAAATATTGAGGAATTAATTCAGGAAAATCTTTGTGTGTATAACTGCGACCTGTCATACGTAACTTAGGAAGAGGATATGTGTGATTGTGGGAGTAGCCCAAGGGAACAAGAATGCGTGTAAGTGATTGTTCTCCGGGAGGAAGATCGCCGTTGCGCGTTGTCAGTACAGTCCGCACTGCTCCATGGTCGAGAAAAATCAGTTCTTCATTCGATTTTCGACGATTGAAATAATCGAGTGCATGAGGAACGCGCTCCAAAAGGTCGGCATAAAGCGTCAGAAATAAACTCATGGCGAGATGGGCGCGCGACACCTGCTCGTCACCAAATGAAGTGAGCACCTCGGGAATTAATACAACGTGTGAAAACTCATCAACTCGTTCACCGCCAATAATTTCACGAATTACAGAATATATCGTCACGTCCGGACTGGCCAGCGACATTAACGACGAAGAAGAAAGTGAATCGGTCATAACAAATACTATTCGTGCGATGAGTGGGTGACGGCGACACCGTCTGTAAAGAGTGTTCCAAAAGAGGTGGCAACCAGATCGCTATAACCGATGTCTTCTTGCTTGATGAACCCTTGCTGTGCAAGAACACCAGTGGAAACAAGTTCAATCACAGCGCAACAACTTGCTGCCGTGGTCCAACTGATTGCTCGCCAATGCTTTCCATTGATTTCGCGGGTGTGATACGCGCGCACAAAGGTATCGCGTACGAGTTTGTTGTCTTTCTGTCCTTCGGCTGCAGCATAAATGTAGACAACATCATCTGTTGTTTGTGGTTTTGCGTCGAGCAACATTTGAGCAATAAGTTCGCGGTTATTGCGAAGACGCATTTCGTCAGCAAGAAAAGACATCAGCTCACAGTGTCCGGGGTAACGAAGGGTTTTGTAGTCCAGCGTTTCGACGATGCCTTCATATGTATCCGTCATTGTTCCGAGTCCACCCGATGTAATGAATGCTTCGAGTTTGATTCCATTGAGAATGACGGTTTCAAGTTCTTGCATCGAAGGAACGACTTTCTTTTTTCCTTCACGAATGACTTCCGCATCGTTTAAGTACTCGTTAACGATTCCTTCTGCAGACCAGTTCACGGCGTAACCGAGCAAACCATGAGGTGCACGAGGAAGTGCGCCGACACGAAGTTCAAGGGAACGAACAGATTCGAATTCGCGCATGAGCGATGCGCCAACAATTCCAATGAACCCTGGGGCGAGTCCACATTGTGGAACAAGAACAGTGGAAGAGCTTGCACTGTTCTCCACGATGAACTTTGTGTGTTCGACATCTTCTGTGAGGTCGAAATAGTGAACTTTGTTCGCCATTGCGACTTTGGCAACATTGGTATTCAAAAAATAGGGAAGACAACTGACAACCGCATCAAAGCCAACAAGAACCTTTCCGAGAGCTTCAATGTTTGCAACATCGACTGCTTGAGTACCGAAAGGAAGATCCCGAGGGGGTGTTTGGTCGAAGCCTGTGACGTCAGCGCCATCAAAGTGCAACAAGCTGGCAACAAGGCTTCCGACTTTGCCTAGCCCTACAACAGCAACTTTGTTTATTGTGCCTTCCACGGATCCTCCATTACAGATCTATGGCCCTATTGTCGACTATCAATCACACTTTGTTAAGGTGTAAATTCCATCGTTACCTGCAGAAAGAGGCGATATGGACAGAGAAATTGTACTGCGTGAGCTCTCCACTCTGTGTGCAGTAATCTCTGAATCGGACGGTTCCGTGCCTGAACGATATGTTCTGCCCTGGCGAGGGACGAAAGGCGATGCTCTCGCTGTTGTCGCGCCGGTAAACCGCCAGCAGGTCCAGGCTCTGATCGCATTTGCAATCGAGCATGATCTTCGTCTGCTTCCCCAAGGTGAACGAACCGGTTTGGTCGGAGCAAGTGTTCCGCGTGTGCAGGATCGCGACAACACAGTAATCGTGTCGATGGAGAGATACCGAACGCTTTTGGAATACCGTGAATCAGACCGCCGCGTTGTTGTCGATGCCGGGTACACATTGGATGATGTCAATGGGTATCTCAAAGATTTTGGAGTCCATATTCCCATTAATGTTTCGTCGAACCCCATGATCGGTGGTGCAGTGGCAACCAATATTGGAGGATCGCGCGTGGTGCGTTTTGGTGATGCGCGCAAACTACTCTTAGGAGTCGAAGTTGTTCTCGCCGATGCTGGGCAAAGTGTGTATTCGACGTTGGATCGCCCGCGCAAAGACAATTCTTCGCCTGATTTTTCCGGAGTATTTTGCGGAAGTTCTGGTGCATACGGAATTATTACTACTGCTGCTTTCGAAACATTTCCCCTTTTCACGTCGACCTATACGGCATGGATTGCTTTAAAGCCTGAGGCGGACATATCAAGAGTTCTTTACGACATCGAAAATGCTAGCGGAGATCTCTTGCTGGCATGTGAATTTGTTAGTCGCGAAGCTGCAGAAGTTATCGCTCGGTCTGAAGAGATCAAAGTCTCTCTTCCTCTAGAAAGCACAAAGTGTGATCTCATCTTTATGGAATGGGGAACAACGCATCCGACATTTTCCATTGAAGAATTTGCTGAATCATTCTTGGCTACGATATCTGAATCCGGCTTCGTTGAAGATATCGCTATCGTGCCTGCCGAAACAACCTGGACATTACGCCACTTCTTTTCTGAAGCTTTGAAAAAACACGGTATTCTTATTGGTAACGATGTTTCAGTGTCGCGCAATCTTGTGGCAGAACTTCGAGCAGCAGTGAATGCTGCTATCCAGGCTTATAATCCAACACTGCATGTTCGAGACTTTGGACACTTAGGAGATGGTGGATTGCATTTCAATGTTATGGTGGAAGACGAGCACAGCATTGCAGGGTGGACTGAAGAAAAAAGCGAAGAGGTGCGAAAAATTGTGGCTGAAGAAGCCGTGAAATTGGGAGGCAGCTTCTCTGCAGAGCATGGATTGGGCTCGTTTAATACTCATTTGTATGAAAATCTTGTTGCAGAATCAACCAAAACGATTGCTGCTGCTTTTAAGAAAACATGCGATCCACACAATGTTCTTGGTCACGCCGGTATTGTGTTGGGGTGAGTTCGATGACGAAATATGAAATAGACCCCTCAATTACTTCGGCAACGATTCCTTCGACGGAACTAATTGCTGACGAAGTTCAACGCGTGCTCGCCCGTTTAGGCGTCGATCTTCATTCCTATGGTTTTGAGAAAAAAATTTCAACTGATGTCGGAACAGTAACTGAGCGCATTGCATTGCGCACACCGATCACCGGAGAATCGTACGGAACGATACATGCGACTGCATCTCAAGAAATCGATTCAGCTTTAGGAAAAGCTCAACAAGCATTTGAAGGTTTTCGGAGCACTCCTGCACCTGCTCGTGGTGAGTTTGTGCGAGTGCTAGGAAATCTTTTGCGCGAATATAAACATGAACTTGGATTTCTTGTCAGTGTCGAAGCAGGAAAAATCGTCAGCGAAGGATTGGGCGAAGTCCAAGAGATGATCGACATTGCTGACTTGGCAGTAGGTCAGTCGCGCCAACTCTTTGGAAAAACGATTGCATCGGAACGGCCTTCTCACGTGATGCGTGAAACGTATCATCCTCTCGGTGTCGTGGGTGTGGTGACGGCCTTTAACTTTCCTGTTGCAGTATGGGCGTGGAATGCATGTCTTGCTTTTATTTGTGGCGACCCGGTCGTGTTCAAGCCATCGGATAAAACAGGTGTCTCTGCGATTGCTATTCACGAACTTGCACGACGTGCAGCGAGAGAAACAGGTATCGATGAAAACATTTCGCAACTTGTTCTTGGTGGTGTCGAAGCCGCACGCGCATTGGCTAGTGACGATCGTATTGCTCTATTGAGCGTCACGGGTTCAACGGCAGCAGGAGCAGCACTAGCTCCCTTGGTGCAAGCGCGCTTTGGCAAAACTCTTCTCGAGCTCGGCGGAAACAATGCAATGATCGTGGCACCCAGTGCTGATCTCGACTTGGCAGTACGAGCAATCACTTTTTCAGCCGCGGGAACGGCAGGGCAGCGTTGCACATCGCTTCGTCGTCTCATTGTTCATGTTGATGTGATTGATGAACTACTCGAACGAGTAGTTCGCGCGTACTCTTCATTGAAAGTCGGTAATCCACTGAATGCCGATGTGCTCGTCGGGCCACTCATTCAAGAGCATTCCAGTATTGCAATAGATGATGCGCTTGCTCAGGCATCACAATCAGGAACAGTACTTGTCGCCCCTGAACGAATGCACGTAGATGCAGCACCTCACGCTTTTTATCGTCGTCCCGGACTCGTGCAACTTACAAGTCACATTGAATTATTGCAACACGAAATATTCGCACCACTCCTCAATTGTGTTCCTTACACAGAACTTGCGGAAGCGATTGCCATGAACAATCAGGTTCCCCAAGGTTTGTCATCGTCGATCTTCACCCAAGATGTTCGCGAAGCAGAATTGTTCTTGTCAGATGTTGGTTCCGATTGTGGAATCGCCAATGTGAACATCGGACCATCCGGTGCCGAAATCGGCGGAGCCTTCGGGGGAGAAAAGCATACCGGCGGTGGCCGTGAATCGGGTTCGGATGCATGGAAGGCATACATGCGTCGAGCAACCAACACGGTCAATTACGGCGATACACTTCCTCTTGCTCAAGGTGTCGAATTTTCCTAACTCCATGTTTACTTATCCTTTTTACAACTGTTGAACCAACTGGTATCCTTGCTAAATGGGAAATATAGGTATAAATGCCCCTCGTGGGTCTGAGCTTGATGTAACGATCGTTGGTGCAGGAATCAATGGGCTTATGACTGCATATTTTCTCAGTTCGTGTCCTGGCGTCCGAGTGAAAATTTTTGAAGCCCAAAGCGACCCCCGGTTAGGGCGTCGACCCAATGATTTGTCGCCAACCTTTGGAGGACAAACGGGTAGCAATACAGTGCGACACATCACTGGCTCAGAAAGTCTTGTTCCTCCAGTTGGATTACCAAGTATTCCTGCATGGGTTGGTCAGCTACGTAATGATCACACCTCATCAAGCGCAGATAAACCAGAACACAAAACTTTTTCAGATCTAACACGTATAGTGGCATCCCATGTTTCTTCATCAGATTTTGATCCCTACCATGCACTATTGAACTATGCGGGTCTTGAACTGTGGTTGGCATTATCACGACCAGAGCTTTTACAGTCGATTATGACGCGCGATGGAATGAATGTCTACTATCAAGATGGACAGATTTTTCGAGAGGATGTTCAAGGAGATACGCGTCTTTATCTTGCTGGGCATCAAATCAATCGGCCAATAGTGCAAACAACTAACACAGTAGGTTATTTATCGCCGGTATTTGAGAATTGTTTTTCCATTCCGGGGATGACGTTAGATATTCGTCAGTGTGGGATTGCTCTTCTTAATGCACTTAGCGTACGAGACAATATTGATATCGTTTTTAACGCTTACATAGGCGAGAAGCCAGTTGATTGTGATGTTGTTATTTGGGCAAGTAACAGCACGCATGCCCCGGTAGAAGTAAATGTCATTACAGGACTGATGGGGTACTGGACATCAATCGATAATTCACAACTTGGTATTACTGAACCTTTCAAGTACTTTCTTGAATTTCCTATGGGTGTGCTGAACGTAACCCCCGATCGACATGAGAGACTCCAAATATCAGGTGGATTATTCTGGGCGGATCATTTCGGTCCTGGAGCACGCGAATTAGCGCGATTTCATAAACCAGAATTTCTGTCACAGCTCAAAACGCATTTTCCTATTGATGAAGTGCAACAGTTAACTCTCGATGATGTATCGGGATGCATTCGACCTTGTGGCCCACAAGGACTGCCCGTTTTGAAATTTACTGAAGACGAAGTTGACATTTCTGGCGGGAGCAAATCGGGAACCACGCAAGCACCTGTTGTTGCCAGTGCAGTGCTTGAATATCTTGGTTTCGACACTGCGGAAGCGATTTCGCGATGTTGGGGCGATCCAGCAGGGCTTCTGTTGACTCGAGATGCACTCAACGGTATTCAACGTTATGCGCAAACCCATCGCCCACTTGAGATGAGTATGTAGAAATTAAGCGAGCGAATCAACAATCAACTGGATATCTTCATTGGTTGTCGTTGGGTTGACAATACACAATCGCAGAACAGTTTCACTCTCGTATATGGTGGGTTCAATGAATGCAAACTCTTTTTCTATCATTGTTTGACACCACGTTTTATATTGTGCCCGATCCCAGTCTTTGCGACGAAAAAGAAGAACGCTCAGTTGAGGTTCAACAATAAGTTCGAGGTGAGGTGATCGCCGAATGAGCTCAGCTCCCGCATATGTAGTCTCCATGCATTGAGTGACTGCATCAGCGATTGCTTTTGTGCCGTGGACCGCAAGTGTGAACCAAAAAGGTAAACCACGAGCGCGACGCGAAAGGTGGTGAGCATAATCAGAAGGATTCCAGTCCGAACTTTCTACGGCGCTATCGAGATATGCAGCGTGCTGGGTATGCGTCTCACGGGCCAAAGATGGTTCCTTATAAATCAATGCAGCACAGTCGTACGGCGAGAATAACCACTTATGAGGATCGATAACGAATGTGTCACATTTTTCTACGCCTATAAAAAGTGGTGCCGTTTTTTCACACAGCAGCCCTGCGCCTCCATAAGCTCCATCGACGTGGAACCATATGTCGTTTTCGTTACAAAGAGTTCCAACCCCATCAAGATCATCTACATAGCCGGAGTTAGTAGTACCAGCTGATGCTGCAACAGCGAATAAGCGATCACGATCTTCGGTGGAAAAACTTGTGAGTGCGTGAGCGAAATTTTCTCCCGTGAGTCGTTCCATGTCGTCACTTCGGACCAAGAGCACATCAACATCCATGGCGTAAGCAGCCTGAGTTATAGATGAGTGAACGCTTTGAGTGCAGGCAATGGCGAGTCGTGTGCGGTTCATCTCAGGTCTCAATGATCGAAAATAATGACGCGCAGTCATCAAGGCCGAAAGATTGGCTGCAGTTCCACCCGATACGAATACTCCTCCGGCGCTTTGCGGAAACCCGATCAGATCAGAAAGAAAACGTAGCGCCTGATTTTCTGCAGCTACTCCTGCGCCACCTTCTAGCCACGTTCCACCAAAGATTGAACTCGCAGAGACAACAAGATCAAAGAGAGATGCAGCATTGGCGGGAGCATTGGGAACGAAGGCAAGGAAGCGAGGGTGGTCTAACGAAATCATCGAGGGATCGATTACATTTTCGAAAAGATTAAATGCTTTCTCTGGACCCAATCCTTCTGGAGTAATGACATTGTTCAGTTTGTCAATAAAATCATGTTGAGACGGAGTGCCATTGAGTGGAGGAGGATCCTCCTTCATTCTGTCAATCGTCCACTGCGTAATTCGATCTGCAAGCTTCTGAGTTTCGTCATCAAAATGGTGAAGATCCATAATTACTTTTGTGTATCCCGCTTTTTTGCGGCAAGTCCCGAAAGTACTTCCCACACAACGCGATGAGCAGCGTTGACAGTATTGTCCGCTACGTCGTATGCCGGGCACACTTCGACAACGTCCATGCCGACAAGGTTTGTTTCATATGCAATTCGTCGCACGCATCGTAAAAGCTCGCGAGAAGTCAGCCCTCCGGGTTCTGGAGTTCCCGTGCCTGGGGCAATAGATGGATCGAGACAATCAATATCTACCGAGAGGTAAAGGTACTCTGCTCCTTCAAGAGATTGAGCGATTGCATCTTTAATAACGTCTTCAATTCCGCGGTCGACGATATTTTGCATAGTGTGCCAACGCATGCCTTGCTCTTTCATCCATGCAAACTCTTCTTCGCCTGGCCAATATCCATGTAAACCTACCTGAACAAAGTTTTTCCCCAAGACAGCGCCTGACTCAATGAGACGTCGCATGGGCGTCCCGTGACTGTAAAGATTTCCGTCGACAATGTTGCCTGTGTCGGCATGGGTATCGAAGTGAACCATGCCCACATTGCCAAATCCGTATTTGCGTGCAACGGCAGTGACGGAGGGAACAACCACGGAGTGATCACCACCGAGAGTTACGGGAAAGATGGAACGCGAGGCAACTTCGTAGACGCGGTCTTCGATTGCTTGGCGTGATGTTTCCCACATTCCCGCTTGACAGATTGCGTCCGCATAATCCACGCATGCGAGGTAGTCAAAGATTTCTATACCTAAATCAATGTTGTATGTGCCGGGATGATACGCACGGGCGCGAATTGCTTGAGGTCCGAAGCGTGCACCCGGACGATTCGTTGTATTGGCATCATACGGTGCGCCCACAACAGCGACATCGGGCGCGTATTCGTCGAGCTGTTCTGGTTCAGTAATGTAAGGAAACTTTCCAAAGCTCAGCATCCCTTGGTAGCTGGGTGCATCGAGTTGTGCTTGCATCCCAGGTGGAATCAGTTTGGCTAGCTGTGGAGAAATATTTTGCTGACCATTGTCATCTTTGTCGTTTTTACCCATGACAACAGGTTATTGCACTCTTCATGTCATTCCGAGGCTTTAGCCTAAGAATCTGAGCTTGTTATCGTTGTGCCGGCAAAGCCGGACACAACTCGCGGTCGCTCCTCTGTCGCTCCCTGTGATGCGCAGCGGTAAGTCTCGGACGCCCGCTGCGCGGAGATCCTTCACTTCGTTCAGGATGAAATTTTAGAGATGGACGACGTTAGCTCGCGCATTACGCACCAGTTCGTCTCGAACCCATTCGTGGCATGTGAAGTAGAAAACCTGTCGCGACTGTGCAATCTCGTCAATGATGGGCGCTAAGCAAGCAAATCGTTCCTGGTCAGCATTTACTGCGATGTCATCAAAGAGCACAGGAATGCCTTTGCCGCGTTGTGAGGTCTGCATGAGAGCGAGACGCAAACTGAGGTAAAGCTGTTCGCGCGTACCGCGAGAAAGTTGGGTTATAGATAGGCCATGGGGTGCGCGGTCGCCAGTGACTCGAATGATGGGTTCGCTAGAACGCGCCGAGTCGGATTGTTCAACTGTAATGTTTTCCCAATTTCCTCCGGTAATACCACGAAGCATTGTTGAAGCAACTCGGAGCAACTCGGGTTGATTGTTCCGTCGAAAAACTTCTAAAGCTCGAGTAACCACCAAATGTGAAACATGCAGACCGCGGTACTGTTCGTGGAGAGCTTTCAATTCTTCTGTAAGGAGCTGTATCTGAAGTGTCGCATCAGAAAGAGACGTCGATCTACTTAAACGTTCACGTTCTTTTGTAAAGCCGCCGATCGCTCGGTCTATTTCTTGTCGTTCGGCTTCTTTCATGTTCTTTTGTTCGAGCAGTTGGGTAAGTTGAAAGCCGATGTCCTCGAGAGAGATCGATGAGTAGATAGCACGGGCGTTCTCGATGCTGGAAAATTGCATCGTGAGTTGTTTTTCTAACTCGCGACGTTGTGCATCCGCTTGTAAAACTGTTTCTTCTCGTGTTTTATGTTCTTGAGCAATGTCGTGGAGCGCGGATGCCCATGAATAAATATCTCCTAGCGAATGAGAAGAACGAAAGGATCCTGTGGTTGCGCACGCCGTGCCTTGAGCAATATTCCGAAGATTATCTGCTCGTGCAAAAAGTGTTTCAAGTCGCATTTCTATCGCAGATAACGCAGCGGTAAGATCGGCGAGTCGCTGAGCACGATCGGTATAGGTTTTGTATCCATCGAGATAAAGCGAAATGAGGTGAGGAGAGGTATCGGTTGGGAAACCTGCGGCCGATAATGCTGACGTGTAAGAACGGCTCTGGGTATTGCGTTCAGTGCTCAGTTTTTGTTGATCGTCAAGAAGTTTTTCTATTCGCTGTTGGTAATCCTTTTGTTTATTGAGGTGTGTCGATAAATCTCGGCGAGCTTGAGAAAGAAGAAGTTCTTGTTGGTTCCCTGCTTCTTGAACCGTAGAGGGTGACGGCTGGCGTGCAAACTGAGGGTACACAAAGAAATAGCCAACGACTGCGCAAACAAAAGTGAATCCAAAGAGAACGGCAAGGCTTTGTCCGAAGATTAAACCCAGTGTGCCAGCAATAAGACCAATGGCTATCCCGGCGATTCCCATGCGTGACCGTGAAGACGTAGTCTTGTGGCCAGAATGGTTGTTGTCGCTCGACTGTTTTTCTCTTGCGGTTTCAGCTTCAATGAGTTCGATATCTTTAACACATTGGTCGGCCTCTGAGCTGACAAGTGCAAGATCTGCACTGTATCGCACTACATTATCGTTAATCGTTTTTACATCGGCACTGTAAGCAACACGGGCACGTTCTTCTTCTTGAACAATGCTGATGAATTGTGGTGTGCGTACCGAGATGTCGAGGCCATCAGGAGAGATTGTGGTATTGAGTTCTTCGTATTGTCGTTGGTGTTCAGCATCTAAGGAAGTAATGCTCGAGCGCAATCGATCGCGTTCACTTTCGTCGTTTTGCTCGATGTGTTCCTTGCATGAGTTAATGAGCATGGAAATTTCCACAATATGTGAAACGAGTTCGGTATTAATTTCTGGATCAATTGTATTACTAAGTCGTTCGTAGGTTGTGAAGTCATCTGCGTTGGATACAACCTTATTCTTTTCAGTGATACCAGTGCGTATAGCCTCAAGCGCTTGTTCTGTATCAATGAGACGTTGTTGGTGCTGGACGATTTCGGCATCAATTGCATCCATCCCTTTTTCTTCCAATCGAAGTTGCTTAATTTGTGTGGACCATTCAGATAGTTCTTTGAGTACACGATTGATGCTTTTATTTTTTGTTTGCTTTTTTTCCGAAAACATTTCGTCTTTTAGTCGGGCAAGTTCTGCAACGAGAGCAGTGGGCGATACTCCAGAACCTGTCATGGAAGCACCAAAAAATAAGTTCATCAAATCGTCTTCACTGATGAACCTATTAGATTCCTCTTGAGAGAGGGCGTCGAGAGAAAGAGAAAATACATTGTTGTAATGTGCACGAGAGAGTCCGTCGGTGAGTGCCCGACTGAGATCACGAGGAAGGATAGTTGACGAGTTGCTGTGTACTTGCGTTATTCCTTCGGTGAGTTGTTGAGAAATCGTTACTAATTCACCATTGATCATGATCGATGCAGACCCCGACAGAGATGGATCAAGATGTGCAAACGCTTTTTTTGTTGCAGCATTTTTGAGTGCGTCGACCTCTTCGCTCGATGCGAACATTATCCATTCCAGAAAGTCTCGAATGCGGCTTTTCCCAGCTTCATTGTGACCATAAATGACGTTCACGTGAGGAGATAGTTCTGTGCATGCTATAGGGTCGAGGTTTGCATAGTGAATAGAGAGAGACGAAATGTAGGGGTGATTCATGAACGCAATCCTTGTTCAAGCCGAGATGCCACACCCAAAATGACCTGAGCAGCTTCATCGCGAATATCGTCGTTAGCGTTATCTGCGAGATAGCGAGACATCGTTGCTGCTCTGGATCCATAAAGATCTTCACAGCTAGGGGAACGAACATCCTCGAGACCCTTCTGAACGGATTCGAAGAAAGGGTCATGGTTAATGAGCTCTTCAAAAGAACGATAGGAATTTGTTGTTTTCAATGACGTCACGAAATAATTGGTTCGCGAATCATTAATTGCTGCACACATCTCGTCTGCGTCAAAAGAACCAAAAACATCAATGGATGCTCGCACTAAGTAAAACATTTCTTCATCGGGACAAAGAGATGCAATTTCATTTGCTGCATATGTGATGATGTCATCTTCTTCAAGAAAATCTTCAGCATGAAGAGAACAGGATATATATCGAACAGAATCAGTTTCGACGAAAGTTGATTCAACATGTCCTAAAGGAGCATCGATGCGAACGATCACGCATCCTTTTGCTTCTTGTTCTGATGGTTTGGCTGACAATCCCTGACTGTTACCGGAATAAGCAACGTGAGGGGAGGAAGAAAGAATGTGTCGTTTGTGTACATGGCCTAATGCAAAATAATCGTAGTGATGGGAAGTGAGTGTTGCGATAGTCGAGGGTGCATAGTTGCTGTGGTTGGTATCTCCCCCAACATTTGTATGGAGGACACCTACATTGATGGCATCTTCGATACGGTTGGGAAAATGTACGGCAAGATCGCGCGTTTCATCATTGGTGGCGTAGCTCGCACCGTGCAGAGCAATGTGTTGACCATCGCGTTCGATAAGAAAAGTTTCCGGTTGCTGCGATGAAAAGATCCGAACATTGCTTGGCCAGGATTTACTGAGTCGCTGTATTGATTTAACAGGATCATGGTTGCCCAAAGTAATGACAACATCAATTTTGCGCTCACAGAGTTCGGTAAGGAAAGCAGTAAAGCGCGAACGTATACGTTGTTCTTTTGTCGCATTATCGCGGCTATCAAAAATGTCACCGGCAATGACAACGCAATCGACGTTATAGTCAAGTGCCGCCGCGCCGATGCGATCTAATGCATTGATCGGAGCATCGCGCAAAATGACGCGTTCTTCGGATGTTAAATCGACAGATACGGACGAGCGAACGGAATCTCCCAAAACTGCATCAAGGTGTAAATCGGCACAATGAAGGAGAGTAAA
>CALMUU010000198.1 GCA_937872965.1 uncultured Actinomycetes bacterium | reverse complement strand
CAATAGATCACAGGGAGAGAAGGATGAGCGACCGCGAGTTGCGTCGGGCTCCGCCGGTGCTTCGACAATAGATCACAGGGAGAGAAGGATGAGCGACCGCGAGTTGCATCCGGCTCCGCCGGTGCTTCGACAATAGATCACAGGGAGAGAAGGATGAGCGACCGCGAGTTGCGTCGGGCTCCGCCCGCGCAACGACAAAAAGGACAGTGGAGGAGATGGGACTCGAACCCACGACCCCCTGCTTGCAAAGCAGGTGCTCTAGCCAACTGAGCTACACCCCCAGGTGTTTCCGTTAAGGAGCTTCCATTCTAGACCGGTTCAGACACCCGAGTCGTGTCGGATTGCTTATCGAATCTATCCATGCTCGGATTTTGGCCTTCAAATGCAAGCAACGCAATCGTTGGAAAGGCAATGGTTAACATCATCCCGGGAATCGCAATACCAGAGTCATTAAGAAACATGCCAAGAGTTGCCACAATTAAACCTGGGTAAACGATATAGCGAAAACTCGGATAAGCAGCAGCATTACTGCGCAAAAACTTTTCAGGAGATAAGAAAAGGTACGCGACATACATTGTCCCAATAATCACAATAGATGCGAAAAGAGAATTGGTAAGGATATGGAAGTTGGATACGACTTTGCGTCCAATCACCGCACCGGGTTCTCCATGAAGGAGGATTTGGACAAACCGACCGAGGTGCGTTCGTTCCGAAATCGGTCTTTGCAAATCAAACAAAGAAAAGATTGAGATGGTGCCGAGCGTGATGAGTATTGCAACAAGAAAAGATTTGATATCGATACGCTTGTTATACAACATCAATGCAATAATAAAAACTGTCGGCGTGAGTGCGAGTACGCCACCAACATCAGACCCAAAATAGGGTGCTCCTACGACTATGAGAACTGCAACCATCATCAGAAGTAATGAAATATTAATCTTCTTTTCATTCCACTCGGGATGACCCTTTTTAAGTTGTTGAACCATTCCCACAATAACAACAGAAGAGATCGCCATGATAGAAAAGGTAAGGTTGCCGAATCCGGCAAATCGCCCTGCCACAATGGCTGAATAGCCAAACAACGAATTGAGCTGAAGATTTCCACCTGTAAAAATATCGATTACCTGAACACCAACATTAATTGAAACAATTCCCAAAATGGTTCGTACATACCCCCATTTTTCTCCACAGTAATATGCAATGCCAGCGCAACACAACGACAAAGTCACGAATGCTGCTACAACGTTAATACTCGAAGATAGAGACAGCATTAGCGGCAACATGGCATACGTTAAAGTTGGCATTACCATTGCCATTAATAACAACACCTTTGTTCCATTCCTCCACGAAACAATTCGGTAGGCAACCAGAGCGAGCACTGCTGCAGAAAAAGCAATGAGGATGAAGATGCCTGCTACATAATTGAACGATTGGTCGCGAATCAATGCTCGATCATTTGTGCGAATCAGCGCATTTTCTCTTTCAGCAGCACTATCAGTACTTTCCTTCCAGTCAGGAAGTGACGTCACCATTTCATCACCCGGTTCAATGTGGAAAAAGTTAAGAACAGAAGGTGCAATGTCAGCGATTGCCACGATTCCCTGCCTTCTCGTAATTCCACTGACTGCATATCCGCGCGCAATGTCCTTGCCTGCAGCGATAAAAACCGTAAGTTGTTCTTTCAGATAAGGTGAAACGGGCGACAGAACAAAAATCCGATCGCGCGCGAGATCGAGATGACGCACAGTCGCACCTATAAGCTCATCGCACTCGTGAAGCGCTTTGACGAAGTTGTTGTGCAACACTTCTTCCTTCGATTCTCGTCTTTCTCTATCAATTCTCTCTAAATTGGAACATTCAATGACCGTGACATCATGTTCGGCTACTGATTCAGTTGCCTTCTTCTCAATTTTTTCCATGTCCAATGTGTGATCAGGTAACAAAAGATCTCTGGATATATCTCCGTTTCTGACAACTCCCATAGTGTCGGAACCAAGATAAGCAACTGCTCGTTGGCGACACACGGAATCAGCTTCAGTACACATGTCAGCATTACCAAAAACGGCAATGGACCTATGATTTCGTTGAAGTTCAGTTGCTAATCCTCCAACATCTGAAGGATATAAACCGCCGGTGTTTTGAACACGCGTTTGCTCAAAACCTGTTGCAACAGCAGCAACATCATTTGGGACAAATCTTTGTTCGTCATAAAAAACGTCTTTCGCTTTTCTAAAATTCACGATTTCATCAGGCGCGTAGAAAGTTGAATCTTGGGAAGTAGCCGCCAAAGCCCTGTTACCAGCAGAAAGTGAAGCATAAGCTTTTTCGATAGATCGATTGTTCTTAGAAGTTCGAATACTCAGCGAAGCAACGGAACCGCGTTCAATTAACACATCGATGTTCGGAGTATTTGCATCACGTAAAGTTTTCCAGGTCACGCGTGGCATCGAAACGATAACCATACGAGGTTCTTTATCAGAGGTGTCTTGCTCCGAACCAGACAGAGAAAAGACGGGCGTTGATTGGGCGAGAACACTGAAAAGAATAAAGAGCGCGCACACGGCGTTTCTACGGCTGTTCAGGTACCTGCCCATATTCGTAAATCACACCGCTTCAATAGTTTTTTCATCGACAGCTACGTCCTGCGTAGCGGGCTCTAGCGCCAACAGAGATATGGCTGGAATAGCGAATGCAAACATCATCGCCGGAATAGCGACGCCTGAATCATTCAATGCCATTCCAAGTATGGCAACAATAAGTCCAGGAAAGAGCAAGAAGCGTAGTCCGGGATATGTGTCTTTAGATTTTTTCATAATGCGGTCGCGATAAAAAACAATAAAAAGAATGTAAAAAATGGATACAAGGACAATGAGTGAAAGAGAAGATGCTTGAAAGGCCCGCATATTTTCCATGAGCTTTCGTTCAACAATCACTCCGGCACTACCATCCATCACACTCTCTGCAAAACGCCCAAGGTGTGTTCTCTGTGAAACCGGACGAGCAAGATCGAGGAAAGCAAACACTGTAATTGCTCCGACGGTAATGAACGACGAAAGAAAGAATGATTTCCACCCAAATCGTCGATCAAAGAGCATCATTCCAATAATAAAAATCGTCGGTGTGAGGGCAAGCACTCCACCAACATCAGATCCATAATAGGGAACACCGTCGATCACGAGTATGGCGATAAGAAACGCTATTAATGCGATGTTAATTTTTTTCTTTGTTTGCGAGTCTTTAGACCCTGTTAGCTCTTTCACTATAGCGACAATAATGATTGATGTAATCGCCACTATCGCGAAAGTTGAATTCCCGAAACCAGCGAATCGTCCTGCCGTCACAGGTGAGTTACCAAAAATAGAACTGAATTGTAGGTACCCTCCAAGCAATATATCAGTGATGAAGACTGTCAAATTCACAGCAGCAAAACCTAAAATCAAATGGAGGGTTCCCCACTTTCGCGCAATGCGCATACACAGAACGGCTGCCATTGACGACAACACGACAAGAACAGCAATGATTCTGGCCGAATCCTCAAGTGAAATATATAAGGGTTTGAGAAGGAACGATAGTGTTGGGATACTTGCAGCCATGAGAAGTAAAAAACGAGCGATGGTTCTCCATTTACCACCGCGGGTAAATGCAACCATTGCAATGAGCATGCTTACAATCATTGCGAGAACGAGAAAAAGTCTGACTGATTTAATCGAGTTATCACGTACGACAGCTTGATCATTCATTGTTACGAGGTGCTGCATACGCGATTCGCTTGAAAGAGTATTCTTATCCCAGTCCAGCAATGTATTATTCATTTTTTCCGGCAAAGGTACACCAAGCGAAGTCAAGATTGTCGGAGCAATATCGACAAGTGTCACAACTCCGCTCCAACGAGTGGTCGCGCTCGATGCATAACCTCGAGGAATATCTTTTCCTGCAGCAATGAATATCGTTGTTTGCTCTTGGACTTTGGGCGCACTTGGGGAAAGAAGATATACCTGATCATGCTCCATAGTTAGCGATGGAAGAATCTTTCCTACAAGTTCATCGCACTTTTCAATTGCTTCTCGAAAATCTTGCGCTGAAACCGACTGTTTTGTTTCACGTCGAGCACGTTCGATTCTTTCAAGATCGGAACATTCCACAATCAATACATCGTTCTTTTCAAGAGAGGTTTTTACTTTGCTTGTCATTATCTTGTTGTCGAGAGTCAGTTTCTTGTGCTGATCGTTATTTGTACTTAAAAGATCCCGAGAAATATCCCCGCTGCGTACAATTCCGTTAGTATCAGCTGCAAAATATGCAATCGAACGATCAAAACACTCTGGAGAATCGGTTAAGCATTCATCGGCATTTCCGAAGACAGCTACAGATTTTCCATGTGCATGCAAAGACTGGGCAAAAAGTCCAACTCGTGAATTGTATCGACCCGTCAGGTTAGATCGTCGAGTGAGTTCGAAGCTTATTCCTAATGCCGCTGTCTTGTTTGGGATATCTCCTCTTTGTCTTTGAAAAACGGTAGAGGTTTTTTCTCCGTAATACATTTCGTCACGGCGCAAAAAAGTTGACCGGGTCGGATCCGCAGCCGTACCTCGATTTCCAGCAGACAACGTCACGTATCCTTGTGCGGGAGTCGTTGCAACGCTAATGGCACGGACACTCATCGCAGCTACTGAACCTCTACTAATCAGCGTATCAATATGCGGAGTGTCTGCTTCTCGAAGCGTTTCCCATGTCACCCGTGGAAGCGAAAAAACGACAACACGTTCACTTGGTGTGCCACTTTTATCTTGTCCATCAGCCGCAAAAGCCGATGGAGTAATGAAGACCATACCCAACATCAAGAAAACCAATAGAGAAGAACAGCGTCGAACATGAAAGAAGCGGGGTGAAATAATGGTCATTTTGTGCATCATTCTCAAAGTCTCAGGGCCATTGTGAAGAGTAAAGGAATCTCAGATCCTTCGTTAACCACAATGACGAGCAGGGTATTCATCCTACTTTGTAATTACCTTGCGACTTCTTATTACTGCCGCTTTACAGATAACTCCCCACGTAATCATTGCCACAAAGCCAAACAGGACCCACTGAAGTGCGTAAGAAAAGTGATTCCGCTCGGTCAATTCTGGTCGCGCCAACGTTGTTGGGTAATCAACCGGCGCATTGTCATTGGTTTCAACTTTTTTTCCGTCGATCGTTTCGTATTGCTTTTGGATCCATAGTGGATAGAGAACATCTTTGTTCCTTGCCCCCGAAATCTTCAACAGCAATTCGGTTGAGATCCTCGTGGTGATCGCTTTTTGTTTTTCTACCTGTTTTGCTGTATTAAGAAACTGTTTAGATTCATTCTTACGAACGAGCCCAACAATAGTGCGAGAGGTTTCGTATCCTTGAGGTGGTGCAATATCCTCACCATCAACAGATCCGTTCGCCAGGGCATCACCCAAGGGTTGCGGAATCCATCCACGATTAATGTAAACAACATATTGGTCAATTTTATTGTGTTCTTGATCCGTGACTAAAGGGGTTATAACGTTGTACCCAGGCTCACCGTCTTGAGTGCGTCCACTAATCAAAACTTGTCCCGACTCATCGTACGTGCCCTCAACACTGACTCGTCGATACTCATTATTCTTTATGACAACAGAAGAATCCGTTGGCACAACAATCGAGGAAAGCTCTGCTTGTGGCTGTAACATTCTGGCTTCTATACGGGTATTGAGCTCTTTTCGTTCTGACAGGCGAGAAAATTGCCAATAACTCAGAAAAAAACAGGTCGTGACGATAATAACGACGAAAAAATGTCCGACGATATATTTTCGCGAGAAGAGCATTAGCACAACCCTATCGTTTTATAGTGAATGTTTGGCACTCGATGACTACGAAGTCTTATTCTCGTTCTGCAATCTTACGGACAGCGTCAGCTACAACGACGGCTACATTTCGATCAAACGCAGAGGGAACAATATTCTCATGATTGAGTTCACTCTCAGGCACAACATCGGCAAGCGCATATGCGGCAGCTAATTTCATTTCATCTGTCACCTTGTGCGCACCTGCATCAAGAAGGCCGCGGAAGAACCCAGGAAATACAAGAACATTATTTATTTGATTGGGATAATCGCTACGACCCGTTGCAATAACTTTTACGTTCTTCGGAATAAGTTCTGGCATGATTTCAGGAACAGGATTTGCCATCGCAAAAACAATTGCATTCTCAGCCATTGCTTCGAGCCATTGGGGTTCAACAAGGTTCGGACCTGATAATCCCATAAAGGCATCTGCGTCTTTCAAGGCATCCGAAAGAGTTCCGCTTAACCCTGCTCGGTTTGCGTTTTGAGCAAGCCAGAGTTTTTCCCCTGTCAGATCAGTTCTTCCTTTATGAATAACTCCATCACGATCACAAGGAGTTACATCGCCAACACCTGCTGACAAAAGCAATTTTGCACAAGCAACACCAGCTGCCCCTGCTCCCAGCATCACAACACGAATATCAGATAATTCTTTCTTAACGACTTTGCATGCGTTCAGCATTGCAGCGAGGGTAACGACAGCCGTTCCGTGCTGATCATCGTGAAATACAGGAATAGAAAGCTCTTCACGCATTCGATCTTCCGCTTCAAAACAAATAGGAGCAGCAACATCTTCCAAATTGATTCCACCAAAGGTTGGTTCAAGAGCCTTCGCAATCGCAACGAGCTCGTCTGCCGTTTGCGCATTCACACAAATGGGGTAAGCAGCAATTCCAGCGAACTCTCGAAACAATACGGCTTTGCCTTCCATAACAGGCATGGCAGCTTCAGGACCGATATCACCCAAGCCAAGAACGGCTGTACCATTACTCAGAACCGCAACGGCATTGCGACGACCGGTCAATTCCCATACGCGTGATTTATCGTCAGCAATCATGGAAGAAATGCGTCCCACACCAGGTGTGTACGCCATTGCTAAGTCATCGCCGTCAGCCAGTTCAATACGAGAAATTACATCAATTTTTCCACCTAGGTGAATAGCTTCCACACCGTCAACAACAGCAACAATTTCACAGTCCTTCAGACCTTCAATGCTTGCAATAATCGATTTTTGGTGGTCGAGACCGCTCGCATCTACATGAAGGATGATGGTTCCGTCATCGTGAGTTTCGACCCGACGAACATCGCCGCCGGCACCAGTTATCGCATCTACTGCACGATCACTAATGGTCATGACATCTGCTGACGAGCCAGAGGGGGCTTTAAGCGTGATAAAAAGTCGGTATCCAGCAGTTGTTCGGATTTCCACAAAAATCAATATCCTTATAGGTCACATCATTGCCGCTAAGAATGCGCGCGCATGAACAGATCAACCATTATGTCCGCGTATATATACATTGCGCGAGTCGGGCGCAAACTTTCGTGAGCGTGAGACGATAGGGTCTGACCTTGGAAAAGAAGGAACAGCGCCATAAGGCGTAAATCCTTTTCCGAGGTCGGACCCTCCCCCAAAGAAACGAGTCAGCAGCAATTCGTTCAGTTGTCTCCCATCCTTCATTAATCTTTCCATGGTCGGACCCTGCAAAAAGAATATCGACGTTAGGGTTGTCCCTTGGAAAAACGGAATAAACAGAGAATCTCACATGAGATTTCACATACGTTTTCCGAGGGGCGGCCCTCCCCAAAAAAAACATAAACTATATGCATGCCAAAATTCCCTATAACCGGCGACGCAAAGGCCGATCAACTTCTTGAAAAAGATCCTCTCGCATTAGTGATTGGCATGTTGCTCGATCAGCAAGTTCCCATGGAATGGGCATTCAAGGGTCCGCTTGTTTTGAAAGACCGAATCGGTTCGCTTGATCCAGCCAGTATTTCGTCGATGGATGAAGACAAGCTCGTCGAACTTGCATCAACAAAACCTGCCATTCATCGCTATCCGCGTTCCATGGCTTTGCGCATTCAATCTTTATGTACTTTGGTCGTTGAAGAATATGGTGGAGATGTTTCAAAAGTTTGGAAAAATCAAAAAACTGCAACCGATGTCATGAAGCAGTTGCAAACTCTTCCTGGTTACGGCCCCGAAAAATCAAAAATCTTTCTCGCTATTTTGGTAAAGCGTTTTGGGTATTCCTTTGAAGGATTCGATAAAGCATGTGCTCCTTTTTCGGGAGATGAACCGCGAAGCGCAGCACACGTTTCCGATGCAGAAACATTGGCAAAAGTTCACGCCTACAAAAAGATGCTCAAAGCAAAGGCCAAGGCCGCGTTAAAAACGTAACAGCTACCTATAAGTTCGGGCTATCAAAGCTGCTTCTATTAAGCTTGTGGAACCAATGCTTCAACAGGAGGTCTCAACTGCAACGCTGCTAATCCGGAAACATCATTACCACGAGACAAATCAGAGACTTTTAGTGCTAAGGCATGCATCCGGTCCCTCAACTCACTCGGATTCTGTTTCACAAGAATGTCGTGAAGATGAGTTTCGGTTGGATTAAGGCCAACAATAGTGTGATTTTGAATGTAGTGGAAATGACGGACCAGTCCATCGACCATTTCTGGTAATAATCGTGTTGAAGTCGTTTCCGATATTTCTCCACGCGGAGTAATATCAAGATCTTCTATTCGCTGAGACGTGCTCGAGTCAACAGGAATATTCCGTGCAGACTCTCGGGCAATATCATCAATATCACCAATGTCTTCATGCCTATTAACCTCTACACGAGCTTGGTCAAGCACAAGAGAATAATCGCCTTTTTCATCAGTGGTAATAGGAAAATCGAATTCCACATGGACAGGTTTGTCGCATTCTCCCCGCCCTTTAGAAAAGGTTGCTGTGAAAATGATGGAACCACGTCGCATCTCAGCAATAAATGCACCCGGATACATGCGCTTAGGCTGTGGAGTACCGTGTCCCGGATGGTTGACTGTAGAAGTAGAAAGAGGAAACTGTGGAAAATTTATTGCGAGTGTCATATGAATTCCTAAAAATGAAGAGTGAGAAGTTACGGGTTCGTGGAGCTGTTATTTACAACAGCTACAACACAAACACATGCACATGGTCCCGCAGATAAGTGTGCACGTCTTCATAAGTATCCATTTTAGGTGAAATGCTCCACTCATTACAAGAGCAATGGAGGATTTTTTCCGCTTTCGTCTAGCATGATCAGCCATGCGCATTATTGTGGCCGACTGTATCGTGACCTACGAAGGGCGTCTCGGTGCCCGATTGCCCCTGGCCCGACGCCTTTTGATGCTCAAGGAAGATGGTAGTGTCGCAATCCACTCTGATACCAAGGCATTTAAGCCCTTGAACTGGATGACTCCGCCGTGCACTATCACTGAAGAGCCTGACTCTATTGTTGTGCGCAATAAGAAGGGTGAAGAACTTCGCGTGGAAATTGCTCAACGTATCCACGAATATGAAATGGATCTTGGCTCAGAACCTGGCCTCGAAAAAGATGGTGTTGAAAAAGAACTCCAAGAGCTCATTGCTGCACGCGTGACGAAACTCAAATCCGATTTCGAACTGATCCGCCGAGAATTTCCCACCGATATTGGCCCTGTCGACTTATTGTGTCGTGACGAGCAAGGAACTTGTGTTGCCGTCGAAATTAAACGCATTGGCGAAATTGCAGGTGTCGATCAACTCCTGCGCTACATGGAACGTATTGAACGCGATGAACGTTACGGAAAAATCAAAGGCATGTTTGTTGCAACCAAAATCAAGGAGCAGGCACGCGTGTACGCGAATAGCCGCGATATCGATTGCGTGGAAGTAGACCTTGTCGATTTGCGCGACAGCGAGTCGAGTTCGCTGCGACTTTTCTAGCTGCTTTGGTTTAAATAACTACTGAGTGCCGTACTTCATTCAGCCAAAGCGAAAACACTTATAGCTTTGGTTTAAATAACTACTGAGTGCCGTACTTCATTCAGCCAAAGCATTGAGTGCCGCGAGGACGGACCTCGTGCTTGACTTAAACAGGGGGAAGAGTGAATACTTCTCCGGGGAAAATCAGATCGGGGTCGCCCGAGCGAATCGATGATCTGTTTGCATCAATAAGCTTGACCCAGTAACTAGCAACCTCTGCCTCGCTAGGTTCCTGACCAGTTTTTGCTGCTACTTGCGCTTTGGCAATTGCCCAGAAGTTATCGCCAGGTACAACCGTATACGTCGATGTCGACTGAGAGGATGTTTGAGTATCAACCGGACGTTCCACTTGCGATCCTCCAACAGTTACCTTAGGAGGAGTAGTCGCCCTTGGAACAGTAACGACTGGTGGTGTTGTCGTTGTTACAGTTACTTTAGGAGTAGTTGTCGGGGTCGGAGTTGTCGTTGGAGCATCCGATGGCGAGGGAACAACAACTTTTGGTGGTGTTGTCGGATCTGCGGGAGTAGTGGCCGTTACGCCTGCCGGAGTTGGAATAATGTTCCCCTGCGCATCACGTACAGGCTCAGATTCAGCAGCCTTTTCGACTGCCGCTGGATTATAGAGAGCTCGAGTATCTCTTTGAACTGCAGTCACCGCCGCAGGCGAACCTTGCGCTTGTGCTTGATGAGAAGTTTGCGCGAACACCGCACCAGCTCCACCAAAAACAGTACCCCCAATAATTGATGCAGCAAGTCCGGCATCAATCATGCGTCGCACTCCTGGAACAGTCGTAATTTCAAGCGCGCGTAGCAATCCAGGAATGTGCATTGAACGTGCAACCATGTAGAGAAGTGAAGTCGTGAGGATCCAATAAGAAATAGCAAGCGCAAGAAGGCGAATTGATGCTACGAGGGCAATTTCAGGAGGCGTTACATCCAGCCATTGCTTAAAGTGCGCAAAGTCGATCGACATATCGTTGAGTGAACCCAACATGTGTAATACAACAACAAATCCAATTTCAATTGCGAACAAAATCGTCAGTCTGGCCGCACCTCCCAGGCGCGTTGCTGGCATACTTGCAGGCTTGCTCATAGAAAAGTCCATCCCTTCCAAGGAATAGTCATTATTACCGATTCGTTCTTATTTGTACCTATCATTGTGCCTTGATTTAAGCTCTATTACAAGGTGAAATCCAGCTTTTTGTGCAATATCGTGCAATATTACAAAATGAGACTAATTAGACAGCTGTAGTCGGGGCCCCTGGCGATAAGGGTGTAGGAACGCCGGCATTTTCGCCGATTTCATCAATGAGAACCAACCCAGCTTTGAGACGAAAAAGGATGTCGTCATAAGAGGTTTTCCCTTTAATGAAACCAGCAATTTCCTCAAATTCATAACTGAAATTCACATACAGCAAGAACGCACGCGCCAAAATCTCAAATTGACGATCATCGATACGGCGGTGTGCGCTTGGACGCGAACGTACATCATCACCAAAGAGCAGATCAGCGACCTCAGCCACTTTGGCCTTATGTGTGTGAATTCCGATTTTCTCCAAGCGTGCGACGATATCGCCAGTAGAACCAGAGTAAGTCTGCTCCTCAGCGGCACCACGGTGCGACGAAAGACGACTCGCGATTTCTTCTAATTCTTCAGAGATGTCTTCAGTCATATTCCTGCTCGAATTCGTGTGTTGTACTAATGGGGCCATATGTCTCCTCGCTCTACTTTAGCGCACATATTTAGACTTTGTTTATTTACTATTTCCATTTCGGTTTCGATTCTGGTGTGGCTGACGGAATGACTTCTGAGCTGGGCTCTGACGTGACGGGAGGTTCTTCCTTATCGCTCTCTGATTCTTCAGCTTCATCGATCACAGGAGCAGAATATTGCGCAAAAACATCAGATACTGAAGGGGTTGGATCCGCTATAGGCACAGGTGTAGATGGTGCCGCTGCGGCTGCCACAGGAACCACCGGTGCACTAAGAGGTGATGATACGCGATCAGGAGCAGGAGTCGGAACGCTCGGGACGTGAGCAGCTAGTGGAGGGGGTGTTGGAATAACTGCTGGGGTAGGGGCAAAGGTTGCCACCGGCGGAGCAGAATCAACAACAGGCGGGGGCTCCACAAATGCAGGGCGAGAACCTTTACTCCATTTGGAACCTGGATCGGCGACAGAACTGGTACTAGGAACAGGGAGAGAATCGACAGGTGGCGCAGTGACACCAGGAACAGCCGCAGATCCAAATCCACCCGAATCGTCATTATCTTCGACGACACCGCCACCGGAAGGTTTCCACTTTGCGGGTGAAGCCGTTGATGATGGAGAAAATGAATCGGCGAGCGGTGCCGCGAGTGGTGGAGACGAAGACGCCGCTGCTGCAGGCATGCCCGTGCTTTGAGCGTCACGCGCACGCAACTCGGCTAATGCTTTATCAAATGCGGAAAGTTCTTCATTTCCTTGCACAGGTGCAGCTAATGGACCGGCACCAGGAACACGCGAAGCAGCTGCTTGATTGCCCATCATATCCTGTGCCATGTAATGAGCATCAGAGGTAACTGAACTCATGGCAGGAATAGATGCTGCATCTTTAGAAATAGATGAACCACCTACAAAGGAATTTGCTCCGGTTGGTCCGCCTGCCACTCCAGGTTTGGTTCCAAACTCCACCATATGCTTTAAAACGCGATCCTTAAACCATTGTCGAAGAACTAACTTCGCAGGGGAAAGCTGACCATAAACAACAATTCCTTCACCAAACTTCATACGGCGCAAATACGCACCACTGGCCAGCGTGCGTTGTTGTTTCGAATCCGTAGTTGACTTTTCACCTTGAGCAGAAATACTCGTTGACTGTTGATCGATTTCTTCTTCACCACACAACTTCGATACGTATTCGAGCGTTCCTGTATCAGAAATACCAGAGAGAATAACTTTTGCGCGATGGTTGTTCACCACAGTACGGGCACGCTCTTTATAACGCGCTTCAATCTGCGCCATATCCTGGAAGATCGTAACGAGTTGAATTCCAATACCAGCAGCGGTCGAAGCAAGTGCGTCCAAGTCGGATAGTGGTGCAATGTTTGCAGCCTCATCAATACAGATCAACAACGGAGGATCAATGGGTCGGTTTTGTTTACCCGCCAGTTCATACGCTGCAGATTTCATTTGAGAAACAATCGCCGTGAAGATTGCCTGCAAACGATCTTGTTCATGTGATGGCGCACAAATGTAAAGAGTGTTATTTCCGCCATTGAGAAGTTCGCTCGAAAAAATGGTCGGGTTCGCAGCTGATTCACAAACAAGAGGATCATTGTATGCGTCAACGATTGTTTCCGCCGTTGTAAAAATAGAAGACTTCGTGCGCTCGTCACGTTTCATGTTTGCTTCGAAAGCAGTTTGTGCCTCAATCACGCCTGCGCGATCAAGGATCGCCTTAACTTCGCGTTCTTCGTTAACGTCAATCCAACGCAAAACAGTCGCCATATCTTTTCCGCCAACAGCAGCAGCAAATAAATATGGAGACATCATTTTTTCTGCAGCCGAGAACCAAAAATCGCCATCAGACAGGCCGCCGCCAGCAGATTTATTGGCTTTACATAACCAACTCGCAACTTTGCGCGCACCGCCCCAGTCAATCGCTTGACTGAGTGGCGACCAACCCGCCCGCACATCTTCATAATCGAAACCCGTTGAACGTGTAGGGTCAAACAACCAAACGTCTCCTTGAGAGCGACGCCATTTATATGTGTCTTTGACGAGGTCGTTCTTTACCGATGCTGCAATAACGGGACCATCCCATTCAAGAATTGCAGGAACGGCGAAACCTGTTGTTTTACCGGTTTGTGTCGGCCCCATGACAATGACACTTTGGCGAGGTTCAGTTGCAATGAGTTTCCCGTTACTTTTTCCAAGGACAAGACGGCCACGGATTCCCGCATGGGCAACGACCAGTGTTTTAATATCTCGACCACGTGCCCACTGGGCGTTGTTCGCGTCTTTACGTCGGGTTCC
>CALMUU010000197.1 GCA_937872965.1 uncultured Actinomycetes bacterium | reverse complement strand
AATTTTCAAAAAAATCCGCCAATGGTTTCTTATGCCATCGCTGCATTCGTCTACACTCGAAGCGTACACTTTCGACCGATTCGGACAGTGCACAAACGGACGTCCGCGCCCAAAATCACATATTGTTCACTCAAGAATATAGACGAATAGAAAGATAAAGAAGGATAGGAAATTGCCGCACCTTTTGCCTGACTCAGTTTTTTTCTACAATCCCATATGGATAGGTCCTGGCGGACGGCTTGTGTGGTCAATTCTTTTTACAACAATCGGTTTGCTCTGGGTCATGATGTTGATGAAGCGACCTGCGGTAAAAACAAAACTTGCAGGGCCTGGTATTTTCGTTGTGGGAATAGGGGCAGGTGTCTCCATGGTCGTTGCGGGAAAAACCGTTATGGAAAATTCACTAACAGGCGACACACTCATTCCTTTTGGATTCATGATCGCATGGTTTAGTTTTATCTGCGGAATCTGGGCAATGATCATGTCGATCAATTTTTCTCCCCTCCCACTTCCTTTTTCACGACGTGTACATATAGCTGGTACAGCTGCAGTGATGGTTGCGTTGTATGTTCTTGGCGGATTTATTCACTCGATCTCAATCCTTACGGCCTGGGGATTAGCTCTCACTCTTATAGTTTCGATTTCGCTTTATATTTGGTCATTGCCGCGTCGAGTTAATGATGCAACATGGGCAGAAGCAATTGCAGGCGCACTTGCGAGTTTTGTTTTAATGACTTTTATTTACGCGATTATTCCTCACGAGTGGATTACTTTCGCAACGAGCTATCTAGGGTTCACCAAAGATGTCAAACTTTCTGCAGGTGGAGAATTTGTTATTCAAACGTGGCTCAACGGCAACTTCTGGACCAGCCGCACACGTGTGTTGCCCTTCGAGCTGAACATGGAAGCAGTTCAAGACAATGCGACGATGGCTATTTATGTCATCACTGCTGTCATCAATGTAAAGCTATTTGCTGCATGGCAAAAACGCAATGAACCAATCGCTATTCCTGCTTCTGATGATTCATCCGATTCACCCACCAAAGTTTCGCGTTTCGGTCGTCCGCTGCGTGCCTTGAAAACATCGAAAGCATAAGTAGTAACCATGGTAAAGATTGACGCGAATCCAGAGATGCCGGTTTTTTCAACCGACTATCTTGTGGCTGAGGTTGACCCGTCATACCTCTTGAGCTCAGTTAAGCCTAAGCAGTTTCTCCACATCGACCAGAGTGAATGCATCATGTGCGAAGGGTGTGTCGACATCTGCCCATGGAAATGTATTCACATGGTTTCTGTTAACGCCATCACCGATGCACAATCAACTGATCAACCCGGTGATGACCCTCGAGACAATGTTGCATTTATTGTGGATGAAGATATTTGTACACGATGCGCTCTGTGTGTAGATCGCTGCCCTACAGGCGTTATTGTTCTTGGAAAAGTTTCAACCGATACAGCCGACGGCGATCCGCATATGCGCACGGAACGTCATGGCTATGCATACGGTGTACGTTTTTAGAAGCGTGTTGAGGAGAAAAGGAAATCGTGGCTACAGAGACTAAATCGAAAAATCCGATAGCGGTCATCAAGCGCGTTGGCGCTCGCATGCATGACTCGCAGGCGATGAACTCTATCTTTCGTCCGGGTTCAGTGTTCAGAAAGGGCTATACCGATTCACCCCGTAACCGTTCGTATGTGATCATGAATAATGTGTTGTACCACTTGCATCCGGTGAAAGTAAAACGGCACGCAGTTAAAGTTTCATACACGTTGTGTCTCGGTGGGTTATCGTTCTTCTTGTTTATGGTGTTAACCGTTACGGGTGTTTTCCTCATGTTCTTTTATCGACCTACTGCCGAACAAGCGTGGGCCGATATTCAAACTTTAGAAACGGCTGTGTACTTCGGTAGCTTTGTCCGCAACATGCACCGATGGGCAGCGCACCTCATGGTACTCAGTGTGTTTTTGCATATGGCTCGCGTTTTCTATCATGGTGCATATAAAGCTCCCCGAGAATTTAACTGGGTCATCGGAATTATTTTGCTTACACTCACATTGCTGTTGAGTTTTACGGGATATCTTCTTCCTTGGGACCAACTTGCACTTTGGGCTGTCACCGTGGGTACCAACATGATGGGGTATTCTCCCGTGTTGCGTTCCAACGTGCAGTTCGTGTTGCTGGGCGGAAATGTTATTTCCGGCGACACGCTCTTGAGATGGTACGTGCTTCACGTATTTCTCTTACCTTTCGTTATCGTTATCTTTATGGCCGTCCACTTCTGGCGTGTCCGTAAAGATGGCGGAATTTCAGGACCGTTGTAAAGGTGAGCCATGGCAGAAATTCCTGAACATCTCCTCAAACGTGCTGCTGAACGCAAAGCACAACTAGCTGCAGAAGCGAATGCTGGAGCCGCAGACACATCAGGCGATGCTGTTTCGCCTCCTTCGGAACACTCGGAGCCCAAGGTCTCCTCGTTGGCTGCAAACGCATCTTCTGATGTGCCTGCAACTCCTGCCGAAGAGGCACCTGTTCGTACAGGTCTTGCGGCCAAAGTTCCTGAGTTCCTTTTTCAACGATCAGCAAAACGCCGAGCGGTGCTTTCGGGTGACGCTCCGGCCACATCAAGTGATGGCGGAACTGCCGCACCGG
>CALMUU010000196.1 GCA_937872965.1 uncultured Actinomycetes bacterium | reverse complement strand
ACGTGCGCCGATGAATGGCGCAGGATTTCGCGGCCCTCTTCGCTCGGGGGCGTGATGATCGATATTTTGGCATCAGCGATAATAGGAGTGGAGAGATCGACAACCGCACCGTCGAGTTCCAGGGCTAGGGCAGCCTTGGCCAGGCCCGCACCAATAGATTCGGCGATCTCTTTACCTGTTGTCCCAGCGGGTACTTCGCGGGTCGAACTGTCGGGAAGAGTCACTGTAATGTTTGCCATAGTACGCATAGGTTACTAGGGCAAAGGCTGTGTTTTCGCAACATTAACTTTGTTCAAGGACGAAATCGCATTGGGAAAAATAAAACTGCGACATACGCATTTTTCAGCACTCATTGTGTAATGGTAGGATATATCGTTGCTATTTCATCGGAGGATACATGGGCACCGTTACACCAATAAGGCCTGGTGATTTTTCAAAATTAAAAACTGCGGAAACCCGTCGATTTACGGGCAATATCCCATTCGGTCGTAGGTTTGGTGAGATTCAGGCAACTCTTCCCCCTCTCTCGGTCATAGAAGAAATAAGAACCCTTTTGAACAATCGAAGAAGCATGTACGTTGATCCCTATACCTATGGCGATCTCAGCCGCTTTTCGCCTCATCCAGGTTTGGCTTTTGCGGGCCTATGTGCCCCAGAGAAAACAATGTATGGGATATGTACAGATGCCCAAAAGAATAAGATCCATTTGGTCCCTGCTGGGATTGGAACTAATCGTGGGCCTACCCATAAGATTCTTCAGAAGGCAGAAGATCGGCTCCTAGATGCTTATATCAAGGCGGGCAATCGACCACTCGTACTTGTAGGTCATTCGCTCGGCGGGCTTACAGCCCATTATTTAGCAAATAAATACCCGCACATGGTTCGCATGGTCATCACTCTGGGTTCCCCCGTTGCGAGCAGCGCACAAGATTATCAAAGTCATACTTCAGTAGCACTCGCTCATGAGATTATGAAATTGATTCATCATGCAACAGATGGAAAAGTCCTCCACCGTGACACGTTGCATCACACCCGACCCGAGCACGAGCGACAGGTTGTTGATTATGAGCGTGTCTTTATTGGGGCAGAATGTGACCGGATTGTCGACCCTGAAGCGAGTGTACTTGTCGGATCAGGCAATTGGACGAGCATCATAATCCCGAAGATAAATCATGCTGGCCTACTGTATGATCCAACAGTAATCAGTATCATCGTGGATGCCATAACGCTCAACCCTCGTTTTGATCTTGCCACACGTCTCATCGAATCTGGGAAGTATATGGCTGACGATCTGAACCCTTCCGGAAGTCTTTTTGAAAGCGGTTCAGGAGTTCTTTGTGTAGAGCTATTACCTCCAGCTAACAACGTTTTGAGCTTCCAACCTCGATCTATAAACCTAGGACGTCCTCATGCACGTTGACATATCTATCTTCGAGTAATCCGACAGAAAAGAACCACGGAATGGTTGCCAAAGAAAGCACTGACATGAGTTCCCGAGGGCGGTTTTTTGCTTTATTCTTAGGCTATTGGGCTAGTTCGTATTCATTGTTGGTCAGATGTGCAGATATATCCCCCATTTCGCAATCTAGTGGTCCTAAGGTGTTGAAACTTGCCGTCAATGCATCGGGGGAAGCATGAGCGCAGTCGCAGTATTAGATCAAACCGATACATCTTCTCATTCTGCGCTTCAACGGGTACGAGATTTTCGCACAAAACTCTCTCTCACCCATATTCTCACGCCACCTCCATTTGAGGTTCCTGACTTTCCCTCATGGGTTAAAGAGGTCGTCGCTCAAGTCCAAGGCTTCGCGTCTCCCAAATCAGCAACAGACGAGGTGAATATAGGACTCACATCCGAAGAAGACGGTATTTTCTGTATTCCCTTATTGCAGATGATAAATCTCGGTTTAACAAGGCAATCGACACAACATACCATCGATTTTGCTCAAGCTATTACGCAAAAGCTAGGTAAACCAATCTATCTTCAAGGAAACTCTCTTGGAGGTTTCTTTGCCCACTTAATTGCTTTTGCCCACCCTGAAAATGTGGAAGGAATGGTGTTAACTGCTTCTCCTCATCAACTCACCCTAGATCCCAAGACCCTGAAGGAACATACAAACATTGCCCTTTTCCTTGGTTGGATGACTGCACATGGCCTGAAACATTTATGTGATCAAACAATGATACAAAATTGGACTACATATCGAAACGATCCGACATCGGAAATAGCCCAAGAGATGGAAGCCGTTTTTGGAAGCATCGCAAAGGCATACTATGCCGCAACTCATGATCGCACTGTCAATGGAAAAGCATGCCTTGCCTCAGCACCTAATGGGATTGAAACCGCGCACAACGCCCGATCTTTTGCTGTTTACGGAGACCACGGAGATGTAGCACGGGGAGCTATTGATTCAATGCGTCACCTAATACTTCACGGTTTACACGCAGAATTGCCTGATCATATTGCTGCTGGTCTTGCGGATGTGGAAGAAATCACAGACTTAGTTCACGTCCCTTATAGGCATATCCTCTCAGAGTACGCAGTCTCAAATGCGCCACGTTTCGCAGGGGAAATACGTCAAGGTCGCATCGGTGGCGCGGTGTATAGTGCTATCAATGCGCCATCTTCACTTTTATCACGAGCACGAAGCACACAAGCACCTGCTTCGATAGAACCAGCAGGTTTGTCTATTGCAGGAGGCAAATAAACACATCACCTAATTGAATCAATATTTTTCGGGGGAAAAATGAGTACAGATATTTCAACAGCAGAACACCACAGCCCACCTTT
>CALMUU010000195.1 GCA_937872965.1 uncultured Actinomycetes bacterium | reverse complement strand
ATGCAGTAGTAGCGATATAGATAATGTCTACTTTTACACGTAAAAAACGAGAGTCATTGCATGATTTCAATTTCTTTTCTGTGGAATGCGACACGATTCATGAGTCGACACACGATCTGACGTTCACTCGTAATGTGGTTGCGCATGTTGGTGCAGTCGCTGTTGTACCTGTCATGGATAACGGCGATGTTGTCCTTATCAAGCAGTACCGAGGCACAGTAGATCAAGAGTTAATTGAAGCGGTTGCTGGTCGTCGGGATATTGACAATGAAGATTTATTTACATGTGCTCTACGTGAGTTGGGCGAAGAAATTGGCCTGACAGCAAAAAACATTGTATCTCTCGGGTCAGTTTTTACATCTCCTGGATTTACTGATGAAGAAATCCACCTCTTTGTGGCTACGGAGTGTTCAGAACTTGATCGAAGTGAACCAGATGGGATTGAAGAGCTGCTTTCTACGTCTGTGCGTATTCCAATGGCTCAAGCGCTCGAATGGACGTACGACGGAACCATAAGCGATGCAAAATCGATTATCACCATTCAGCGTGTTGCTCATTGGTTGGATTCAGTCATTCCATCCTGAATCTTTTATCTTTCCACTTATAAGGACTGTCCTTATTCGAGAAATAAAGAAATAAGGACAGTCCTTATGGGAAAACGTAGAATAGTTAATGATGTCTGCTCTCACCTTCGATCGCGCACAAGAAGAATTTCTTGATTACTGCACGTCTGTGCGAGGGTATTCTCCCAACACGACATCAGCGTACCGTAACGACCTGAAGCGAGCTGGCGAAATTCTCAAAAAAAAGAGAATTAACACTATTACGCTGAATGACGTTTCGAAGTTTATAGATGCACCAGCTGAAAAAAAACGAAGTGCTGCTACTCGAGCCCGTACGGTAGCAACATTGAGAAGTTTCTTTCTGTTTTGTGAAAAGGAATACGGGGAACAAGTCATTGATATTCGCGAACTCACTCTTCCTAAAGTTCCTCTCCCTGAGGCACATGCACTAGAAGAAGATGAAATTACACTGTTACTCGGTGCGTTCGGAACAGACGATGTCTCGGTTCGTGATCGAGCATTGTGTGAATTGCTCTATGCCACGGGAGCACGTATTAGCGAGGTTCATGGTCTTGATACAGAAGATATTGATTATGATCAACACCTTATTCGCGTTTTAGGAAAGGGTTCCAAGGAACGCGTCATCCCTATAGGTTCCATCGCGCTTGAAGCAGTGGACGTTTATCATCACGGTGCACGAAGTCATTTTCTTCTATCTCGCACAAAGTCAGGCGCAAGTAATGCATTATTTGTTTCTCAACGAGGTACCCGATTGTCTCGTCAAGGTCTCTACGATATTGTTCGCAAAGCAGCGACTCGTGTCGGGCTGGAAAAAAAGGTGTGGCCGCATGTGTTTCGTCACACATTTGCTACTCATTTGTTGCAGCATGGAGCCGATATGCGTATTGTCCAGGAGCTTCTCGGGCATTCTTCATTGTCGACAACACAACGATACACTGCTGTTGATACCGCGCGTTTGCGTAAACTCTATGAGCGATCTCACCCTCGAGCCCAGCGACTGAAGAAGTAGTTATGAGCATGTTTACATTATTGCGTCATCGCCTTGTGCGAATTTACCAATCTTATTTTCCGGATTCGCTAACTGTTGCTGAGCATGAGCTTGTGCGAGAAAAACTTACGCCTTCACTCCGTGCACTTTTTTATGCTCAGCCACTGTGTGATCAACGTCACGGACTTCTCGTCTACAAAAAATGCCAATCTCTCTTTTTGCAGGGTCCCACCCTGTCTGTGGATAACCCACCGACAGATGATGAGCTATTCCTTGCAAGTTGTTTTCATGATGTGGCTAAAAAGGATTGTCGGTTTTCGGTGACACAACGAGTAATTGTTGCAACGTTACTTGCGTGTATTCCTGTGCGTCGTCACGATTCGTTACGATCCTCGTCGTCCAAATTGCTGCGTCGGATAGGGATCTATGTTGATCATGCCGAACTGTCCTGGGAACTTGTGAGTAAGGAAGTATCGAGCGAATTTGTGCATGATGCCACAGTATTTCATCATGGACATCCCAAAGACGTGACTCCGCCTGAATCTCAAGCCCGCAACCTCGAATTGTTTATTCTCGCCGATACGCTTTAGTTGTGAAATCACACGAATGTTAAGAGAGCAGACGTTCTTGTCAATCCCAGAACGCCTGAAGGAGGGCTGTGCAGTTTACGAACATTAAAAGCGCCAACTTGGCCTGGACCAGGGCGCTCAGTTACATTTTTAAAATGTGTTACCCCCCATGGCTGGTCGGCAATACTAACCCGCGTAGCATCAAATCCATCCGTATGATAATTGAGAGGTTTCAGATCCCCGGGTAGTTCATGGCCGAATCTCACAGAGGAGAGTGTCCTACCATGAACTAATGGATTCCATCCGTTTGCCATACATCTTCGGCCATCCTCCAGCTGAATTGCAGTAGCAAGACTTTCTGCGTGCTCCGTAGCCACACTGAATTGTTGAAGTAATTCATCTGGGATATTAGAGCCAGACATTTTTTCAAGAAGTGTACATAATGGCTCTGGCGGTATTGTGCCAAAACCCGTATCGCTGCAGATTTGAATGGAACTTTGCCATACGGTGCAATCTATTAGTAATTGAGGAAAGTGGATTCTGGTATAGGGTATGTTGTCTGTAGTGGGTTGTACCTTCGTATAAAAGTTCTTGACGTGAGGGGCTAGTTCTCTCACTGATGCAAGAAGTGGCACAAAATCTATATCTGGACCACCTAGGTAACGGACACCGGCCTTTGGAAAATTACCCGCTCGTGCCTGTCTACGACGCGACTGTTGGAATGGCACCGCTCCAGATATTGAGCCTGCCTGGCGTTTAGCAATTAATCCATTAATTCGTATATATCATTCTACCCAACAGGCGAAATATAATCAATGAAAAGCGCTAGAATATAAGCAATGAGCTACGAAATTGCCACGGATGTCTATGAAGGCCCATTTGATCTGT
>CALMUU010000194.1 GCA_937872965.1 uncultured Actinomycetes bacterium | reverse complement strand
CAACAAGGTTATCGCCATCTACTGAAGCGTTGACATTGGGAAATTCGGGAAGAACTTCGCTGAGAGCTCGAACAATAAAGGGGAGGTATGTAAGCGAAAACCCTTCACGTTGTTTGAAGTCAGGGCCATATGTGCGACGAACACGTTCAACGTTTTCGAAGTCGACTTCGATGGATATATATGCATGCGGGCTTGTTGCACGGCTCATGACCATATGCTGGGCAGTACGTCGACGCATGTTGTCGAACGGAATAACGGTATCTCCAGAGCTTTTTGATGGAGCAGCACTAGCTGCAAAATCTGCATTTGCAGCCAGCGAGGAGACCTGGGGCTCCGAGCGATTCTCCATGGATGGAGAAGGCGAAACCGCAGATTTTCCAGCTATTGCTGCGGTTACATCTTCCCTAGTGATCCGACCACCGACACCGGTACCTGCAATCGCTGCTGCGTCGAGTTGGTTGTCGTTAATAAGTTTGCGAACAATCGGCGAAATGAGTTTGCCCTTTGTACTTGTGTCCGTAGCTGGAGCCGAGGCCGATGTGCTTGCTGCCGGACGTTGCGCAGGAACAGCATGGGAGGCAGTGAGTGCGTCGGCCGAGGCTTCAGCGGGAGCAATAGGAGCCGGTGCAGGTGCTGAAGTTGGTTCAGGAGGCGCAGGCGCTTCTTGTTGAGGCGAAGCAGCGACTGTATCTGAACCAGCACCCGCAGCAACTCCATCAGAAATCACAGCAAGCTTCGCGCCAACTGCTGCGGTGTCGCCTTCGTTAACAACGATTTCACTTAAGACACCAGCAGCCGGTGAAGGAAATTCGGAGTCGACTTTGTCGGTTGACACTTCGAACAATGTGTCGTCAACAGCAACAGTGTCGCCTACTTTTTTAACCCACTTAGTAATTGTGCCCTCGGTAACAGTTTCTCCGAGTTGGGGCATCGTGATGTCCACGTGATCTCCTTAGACGTTAGGTGCGATGTTGTGTGTATATGCCACAAAACCGAAATTATTCTATTCGCTGGCGAACAAAATATCGTGTTGAAGGTTTGCTTGTTGCTAACCGTGTATCGGGCGACCCGTGAGTGCAATTGCAGCTTCACCAAATACCTCAGACAAGGTCGGGTGAGGGTGCACGAGCGGTGCAATATCTGCAATCGTCGCTTCCCAGTTCAAGGCAAGGTATCCTTCTGCAAGCAATTCAGTAGCCCACGGACCCACAATGTGCACGCCCAAGATGGGTCCATCTTTTTCGGCAATGATTTTCACGAAACCGTCTGTTTCGCCAATAATGACTGCACGTCCGTCACCAATGAAGCCTTCTTTTTTGACGACAACGTCATATCCTGCTTCTCGAGCTTTGTCTTCGGTCATTCCACAGAAGGAAACTTCTGGGTGACAGTAGATCCCCCAAGGCACTTTGCCATATTCAATAGGTGTCGCGTCTTCACCAAGAAGAGTTTGAATAGCAACCATGGCTTCGGCGAAACCTACGTGCGCAAGTTGAGGAGTAGCGACAAGATCACCCACTGCATATACGCCTTC
>CALMUU010000193.1 GCA_937872965.1 uncultured Actinomycetes bacterium | reverse complement strand
TCCTTTCTTATATCAACCTGTTCGTTGTATCTGACACGGCCCGCACGCCGAACCAGAATCTACGAACTCGCTAGCGGTATATCCGCCGCGATCCAGAGGAGACAAAGTGCGACCTTATGAACTTATGGTCATTTTTGACCAAGACCAAGACGAGAATGACGTCAAGAAAGCCACTCAGGCTTATTGCGATCAGATTTCGAAATCCGGCGCCACACTTGGCACCGTCGATCACTGGGGAAAGCGCAAGTTTGCGTATCCCATCAATAAAAAGCTCGAAGGCTACTACGTAGTCGTGCAAGCCAAAGCAGAACCTGAAATCATGACAGAAGTGTCACGTCAGCTGGGTCTTGCTACTGAAGTTGTACGTCATATGGTGCTTCGAATCCCCGAATCTCAATACGTTTCTTAAAACAGAATCGTTTTTGTCGTAGTGCTTTGCTAAAAAGGGATTCGACAAACAACTACAGCGAAAGGCATCACTCATGACAAGCTCAAACTCAATCACAATCGTCGGGAACGTAACACGCGAACCCGAACTCCGCTTTACCCCATCGGGTCAAGCAAACACACGCTTTGGCGTTGCGGTCAACCGTCGTTGGCAAGACCGAGGTGGCGAATGGCAAGAAGCTGTGAGCTTCTTCGACGTTGTTGCATGGCGTGAAATGGCCGAAAACATTGGTCAATCACTGCAAAAGGGTAGTCGCGTTATTGTGACAGGTCGCTTAGAGCAACGCAGTTACGAAACTAAAGAAGGTCAAAAGCGCAGCGTTGTTGAAGTGATTGCCGACGAAGTAGGCCCTTCTCTTCGATGGGCAACCGTCGACATTCATCGCAATGAACGCAAAGATGGTCAATCCGGCGGATACTCCGGCGGTGGCAATGCAGAATCGGCACCACCTGCTGCTGAAGCTGCAATGGCGACTGTTCCGAACTACGAAGAATACGGTGACGAACCTTTTTAGTAAAAATAATCACGTACCCCCAGGGGAGGGTCCGACCTTGGAAAAGATTGAGCCTTTGTAGGCTCTCTCCTTTCTTTTCCAAGATCAGACCCTAAATATAAAGGAAACAACAAATGGGAAATAACAAAAAACGTCGCGCTCCCGAAGTCGACACACGAAAATTTCGCAAGAAGACATCCATTCTTACGTACGAAGGCATCAAGTATGTCGACTACAAAGACGTCAACTTGCTGCGTAAATTCATGAGTGAACGCGCAAAGATCCGTCAGCGTTTAGTGACAGGCAACTCGCAAAAGCAACAGCGTGAAATTGCGAAAGCAATCCGCATTGCGCGCGAAATGGCTTTGTTGCCTTTCAATGTTCGGCAAGTAACGTCCAAAACAAAGAAGCGACGCGATGGTGACGACGAAGGAACTCTCGACGGTGCGGAACGACGTGAACGCGGCGAGCGCCCTGAACGAGGCGACCGTGGTCCTCGTGGCGATCGACCAGAACGTGCCCCTCGTGCCGATCAAGCACCCGCACCAGCACCTGAAGCGATTACTCCAGAGGCAAGCGCTGTTGATGTAGAAGCTCAAGAACTTATTGCTGCAGAAGCTGTCGGCGCGGGTGAGGAGGCATAATGAAAGTTATTCTTCGTAAAGACGTAAAAGGTCGCGGCCGCACCGGAGACATCGTTGATGTTGCCGACGGTTTTGCACGTAACTATCTCATCCCTCAAGGCTTCGCAACACTTGCAAGTGCAGGTGCTGTCGACCAAGCAAAGTCCATGCAACGTGCTCGTGCAATCAAACTTGAAAAAGAAAAAGCCGGCGCACTCGAAACTGCAGAAACGCTCAATGCAACCTCAGTGACAATTCCTGTTAATGCAGGCGAAGAAGGAAAGCTCTTCGGTTCTGTCACTGTTGCCGATGTCGCCAAAGCGATTGCCAAGCAAACGAACCTAGAAATTGACCGTCGCGATGTAACGCTCAGCGGACAAATCAAAGCTCTCGGTGAATTTTCTGCTGCTGTTGAGTTGCATCCAGAAGTAACAGCCAATGTTGCTATTAGTGTTGTCGCTGCTTCGTAAGAGAATGGTCAACGCGTGAATTTTTACACGCAAACAATGATTGAATTGGTTCTCGCTTTGGGCGGAGCCATGGTCGTGGGCAATGTGATTGCTATTGTGCGTCGTAACAAAGACCGAACAACTGCGCGCGAAGCATTACAAACATCGTCGCGCCCTTCACGTCATGTCACTAAGGCGCTTGCCAAAGAACAAGTTAAGCAAGGAACTGCAACTCTGGCAGTTGCTCCTTTGAAGCGCTCAATTCTTTATATTGTGATTGGTTCATTCGCCTTTATCTGGGCTGCAGCGACACTCCTGCGCTAACTATTCGCTCTCTTCGCTTTCAACCTTACGTTTTTTCCTCATTGGGATTCGCGCAATTTTTGGAACAATCGGATTAACAGCACCAGCAACCTTATGAACGATCAAAGCACTCGGATCGTAATAATCCATAAGCGCTTTGGTCTTGATATCGAACTTAACTGCAATCATACGAATGACAAACGCTGTAATAATTGCCGTCCATGCAGCGATCTCGGTATGGATGTTGAGTGATTCGGACATAACAAGGAATACGCCTATGCTGACAAAAGCAGCAACTCCATACATGCGACCAGGAACCAAGTTTTTCCGCTTCTTTCCCATGACAGTGTCGCGCATGAGACGACCTCCGACGGCATTGATGAGACCTACAATGACGGCCGCATAAATACTGGCCTTTGCGTCAAGCGCCCGTTGGGTTCCATAAACAGAATTCAAACCAATTCCCAGAGCTTCGGTGGCGATGATGAGAAGGGCAATCGGGCGAGTGCGCAATAGCGATCGTGCAAGTAAGACTGCGGCTATAGCGCCCAACAGTACGGCTGAATAACGCCAATCCTTAATGATGGCAGGCTGTACATTGAGAAAAATAGCGTCACGAATGATTCCTCCGCCTGCGCCGCTAATGATGGTCACAATAGAAACGCCGACGGGGTCATATCCGCGCTTGACCGCAATAAGAGAACCCGTAATCGCAAAAAGAAAAACAGCGATCAGGTCATAAAGAACAGGAAGAGCAAACTGCGTATCGATATCAAAAGTGTAGCTCCTTGCCCTTAGGGTCTGATCTCGGAAAAGTAAAAGAGAGCCTACGAAGGCTCAAGTTTTCCACGGTCGGACCCTCCCCATAAGCAATGAAGTGGCAGCAGTCCGTTCAGTTGTCTCGTTTTGTGTAAAGTGCGAGCGACTGCGAGTTGCGTCGGGCTTTGCCGGCGCAACGACTAAATAGTCGAGTCACAGGGAGCGATCGGAGGAGCGACCGCGAGAAGTATCCGGCTTCGCCGGTGCTTCGACGACAAATGGAGCGGGCGACGGGAATCGAACCCGCATTGTCAGCTTGGGAAGCTGATGTTCTACCATTGAACTACGCCCGCGAAGTTTACGAGATTACTACCTAAACACTATTGCTGGTGAGTCCGGGAGCCCCGTGAACTAAGTCCGGGAAGTAGGAATCGATGTAGGAATCAGAAGGAGCGAAGGATGAGCGACTGTGAGAAGTGTCCGGCTTTGCCGGCGCTTCGACAGGGGATCACAGACGCAGTTCTGCTGTGACGGGCCAATGATCCGAAGGCAACATATGCCAGACGCGTTCTCGCACGACATGTGCACTCACAACATCAAAATGATCGCTAATAAGAATATGGTCAATTGCCTTATCGGGTCCGGGAAGTGAATAGTGATAAAAGTCTGTTCCACCACAATCAGCTGAATGTGCGAATCGAAGTCCTTTACTTTCAATCTGCGAAAAAACAGCATTGTCGCGGTGTGCATTAAAGTCACCCATCACGATGGTGGGAATATCTGGATCGACCATCGTTAAGAGTTGATCCATGCTTTGTTGACGAAGTTCGTTGTCCTTGTGGTCGAGATGAGTATTGAACAAATCCACATGTTGACCCGAAGGAGAAACGAGTTGAGCACGTGTAACGATTCGGGGAAAAATTGCACCTGGCAGAAGCGAGACATTGTCGGGGGTACGGCCATACCAATGGGTAGACGTATCACGGATATTCCAGCGAGAAGTATCGAAAAGAACAGGGCAATGTTCACCTTGATAACCGCCATCGCGACCATCGCCCACGTATTCATAACCTACAAGGCGTCGAAGGACTTTTTTAATCTGAAAGAGATGTGCTTCTTGTAAACCAATAATGTCGCAGTTCAGTTTGTCGATAAGGCGTGTTGTTGCAAAAGATCGAAAACGCCAAGAATGAATGCCGTCATGCGCCGTACCAAAACGAATATTAAAAGAAGCAACACGAAGTATGGAATCAGTCATAGCCAACAGCTTATCGACTGGTTTAAAAACAAATATGAAACGGCGTAATGTGTTCCCCCATGGAAAGAAGTATTGCGTATGCTCTGCACAAACGACACCCTACGTATTATTTGCACTTCACATCCGCAACACTCCACGACACATACACCGTTTCATGTTTGATCGAATAAAGTATCACATATGAGTACAACACGTAAAGTCAATGACGACAACGCAAATATTTTTTCACTCGGCGACATTCGTTTGCAGTGGAATGAAAAAGTAAAAACAACACTCGATGCATACATGACAATTCCGAATGTGTCACCTGCTTACGACAACGAATGGATGGCAAACGGTTACATTGATGATGCAATGAACTTGTATGAAGAGTGGGCGAAACAAAATTCACCAAGCAGCGCCACTATCAAAGTGCAACGTATCGAAAACAAAACACCGTTGTTGATTGTCGATATTCCTGCGCGTGGATACGACGGCGATGATGTCGTTTTGTTGTATGGTCATCTCGATAAACAACCACCAATGACAGGATGGCGAGAGGGCATTGAGCCTTTTATAGCTACGTATGATGGCGATCGACTCTATGGCCGTGGAGGAGCCGACGATGGGTATGCGCTCTTTTCTGCGATGCTTGCATGTCAACACTTAGAAAACAATGACATTGCGCACGCGCGACACATCATCGTCATTGAAGCGTCAGAAGAAAGTGGAAGTCCTGATCTTCCCGATCATCTTGCGGTGCTTGATCAAACCTTAGAACTGCCTCTTGGTCCTGTCTCTCTTGTTGTGTGCCTCGATTCAGGATGTTTAGATTACGAACATCTTTGGATCACACAGTCTTTGCGAGGGTTACTCCAAATCAACGTCAGCGTTCGCGTTCTTGACCAAGGCACACATTCAGGTGGGGCGGGCGGAATTGTTCCGAGTGCATTCCATGTCCTGCGTGAATTACTGGATCGTATCTGTGAACCTGCTTCAGGAAAAATCAATCTTCCCGAGCTCAGTGTTGATGTACCTGATTACGTGAGAGAGGGTGCGAACAACGCAGCGAGCATTTTGCAGACAACCGCGGCACATGGTTTGCCTTTCGCCGATGGAGTCCAACCTTTGCGAGAGAATATTTCAGATCAAATTATTGCGAATACATATGAAGCTGCTCTCGAAATAATAGGTATTGATGGGATTCCAGCGCTTGATGATGCGGGGAATGTTTTACGTCCTGAAATTTCGCTTGCATTATCGTTCCGACTTCCGCCTGGAGTTGATCCCCATATTGCTGCGGGTGCGGTAACAGAAAAACTATTGTCAGATGTTCCTTACAATGCACAAGTCAGCGTGGTGATCGATTCATTGGCTACAGGTTGGGCAGCGCCTCCACCAGAGGACTGGATTTCAGTTGCTTGCGATCAAGCATCGAATATATATTTTGATTCAAATGTTCAGATGATGGGTGAGGGTGGAACGATTCCTTTCATGGCGATGCTCGGAGAAAAGTACCCCGAGGCTCAATTTATGGTGACAGGAGTTCTTGGGCCAGAAAGCAATGCTCACGGCCCAAATGAGTTCCTTGATATTCCGACTGCCCACAAAGTAACGGGATGTGTGGCGCACATTTTACAAGCGCATGGTCAGCGCATACGTTAATTAAATGAGAACGACACTGCTCTTTCAGCTCCCGCATCAATCCAACACATATGGGCTAAATGCCCCTATTTGAAATGTTGGTAAGTCTTACGGTATCTGTGGAATAGGAGAATGTAAGCAACGTTGTAATATTTAAGTACGTAGATGTTCGAAAGGACAAGTAATGGCCAACACGGTATTGGAAAGGACGTTGAATAACGTCAATCAAGAAGATCTTAAAGCGGGATATGCAGCGCCCCAAGGAGCTGTTGATCAATTTGGGAACTCTATCCCTTCGGGAAGCTTCGCGGGAACAGACGAAACGATGTCGGTTACAGGATCGGCGCGAGCTGCACTTGGGCTTTTTGCAATCGTTGTTGCTGTGGGTACCTGGGCGTGGATTTCTATTCCCGACAAAAATCTTCGTGTCGTGGTAATAGCAGCGGCTCTTTTGGGCTTCGCGATTGTGCTTCTTACACGTTCTAAACCAAAAATAGCACGCATCACAGCTCCGCTTTATGCAGTTATGCAAGGTCTTGTTTTGGGTCTCATTTCTCGTATCTATGAAAATGCATACAGCGGAATTGTTGTTCAAGCAGTATTAGCAACAGGCGCAATTGTCTTTGTGATGTATACCTTGTATTCAACAGGAATCCTGAAAGTTACTCCCCGTTTCCGGAAAATAGTGATCAGTGCAACGATGGGGATCGCGGTTTTCTATGGGCTGAGTTTTTTGCTGAGCTTCTTTGACGTCGGTATTCCACTCGTATTTGATTCTGGACCAGTGGGAATTATTTTTTCACTCTTCTTCATATCAATTGCAGCATCAACACTTGCATTAGATTTTGACTTCATTGAACGTGGTTCACAAGCAGGGTTACCGAAATACATGGACTGGGCGGCGGGCTTTGGTTTAATCGTCTCGATCGTATGGATCTATCTCGAAGTACTTCGTCTCCTGGGTAATATTCGAAACTAAGTCATCCTCAGCGCAGCGAAGGATCACCGCAGGCTAGGAATGACAATTCTCGGGAGGTCTGACCTTCCAAAGGGTCAAAGTGTTCTGCGGTAGGATAAATCCATGACTGGTTATCTTGCCCCCGTATGGTTTCACGTAACCGATCTTGATGTGGTTCGAGGTGAGGGCTGTTGGGTTTACACTTCCAATGGAACCAAGTATTTGGACTTCACTGCCGGTATTGCTGTCGTGTCGACGGGCCATTGTCACCCTGAGGTCGTTGCTGCAATTCAAAACCAAGCGGCACAATTTATTCATGCACAAGTCAATTGTTACTCGCATAATCTTTTGCAGCCCCTTGCAGACGAACTTGAATCAATTACTCCTGCCGGCATTGACACGTTTTTCTATACAAACTCGGGCGCAGAAGCAACCGAAGCTGCAGTAAAACTTGTAAAACAAGCCACGAAAAAACCCAATATTATTGTGTTTAATGGTTCGTTTCATGGACGCACGCACATGACGATGGCAATGACGACAAGCAAGACGGGATATCGAGCAGGGTACAACCCTCTACCTGGTGGCGTTTTTATCTCTCCTTTTCCCAGTCCATTAGGAACCGATGAAGATCAGGAAGCATCGATTGATGCATGCCTTGCTCAACTCGATTACGTTCTTGCATCACAAAGTGCACCGAGTGAAACTGCCGCGATGATCATTGAACCCGAGCAAGGCGAGGGAGGTTACACGCCTGCTCCTCAACGTTTTCTTGAAGGCGTGGCACAGCGTTGTAGCGAAAATGGAATTCTTTTTGTGGCCGATGAAGTGCAGGCGGGTTTTGGTCGTACGGGAAAGTTCTTCGCAGTGGATCACTACGGAATAACGCCTGACGTATTAATTATGGCCAAAGGAATTGCGAGCGGATTTCCCTTTTCAGCTGTTGGCGCATCTAAAAGTCTCATGGAACAATGGCCCACAGGGAGTCATGGCGGAACCTATGGCGGAAATCCAGTGGGATGTGCAGCAGCACTCGCAACGATTGGCGTAATGAAAGATCCAGCGTTTCTTGCCAATGTGGTTGAACGAGGAGAGCAACTGAGATCAGGTCTACGCGATCTTGCACAGGATTTTCCTGTTCTCGGAAATGTTCGTGGCCTTGGTCTGATGGTTGCTGCAGAATTTCTGGATCCTGACACCGGGGCAGCCGATGCGGCCCGTTGTGCCGCCGTCATCCAACATTGTCGCCAAGACAGCAACGTATTGATGATGAATGCGGGAACGTGGGGTAACGTCATTCGATTCATGCCTCCATTGGTTGTTAGCGAAGATGAAATCACTCTTGCGCTCGACGCTGTGCAAGCTGCATTGATTGTGAGCAGATAGAGGCCGTCTCTTGGCTATGTCTGACAGGGCATGGATGGAGATGTAGAGGCATGATGAGGGAAAAAGCCCTATTAAATCATCTTAAAACAGGACATAATAGCAACTATGCCTCTGACCTATTTACCCATTCCTGAACACTTTAGGGTTGCTCCAGATCGTTTGGCGGAATCAGAAAGTGCAATGGAGGCCCTATTGCATGCTCGCGTCGAAAGTAGCCATAATCAGGGAAAATTTGATGAATTTCTATTGGCAAAAGAACATTTTTATGATCGCATGGGTAAAACGCCTGAAGACATGCTCACATCTTTTGCACATATCGCTCCGAAAGAACTTTTGGGGCTTGTTATTAATGCTCATAATAGCGTTCGTGATTATGATCGTGATCCTCGTCAAGATATTGTTTCCGATGCAGTTGTGATATTTTACGATAGCGAAGGTGGTGTCATTTTTCATCCACCGGGTACACGAGTCGATCGGCTCGACGTGTTCAGCCGAATATCTGAATCAATTTCTACTTATGCACGCTCTGCAATTACTAATGGAGTAGATGCTGCAAAAGCAATGAAAAGGGTAAGTGCATCGCTATCTTTAGGAGTAGACCTAACTCATTTGTTTCAAGATTGTAATGGTCGGACGAGTCGTGTTGTGGCGGGGTTGACGCTCGGACGCTTTTCTCCTGATGCTGGTACTGCGAGGATAGAAGAAGGAGGGATACGAACACATGATCAAGTGATATTCGATTCAATTCTCCGTAAGGGATTTCGAGTTATAGAACCACGTGATGAGCCTGCTTTGAACGAGTGGTTACTCAGAAGTTCAGGTGGGAATCTAAATTCAAAATCACTAACAGAAAAGCAACAAATCATTCATGACCTTGAAGCCAGGACGGATTTCAAGAGTGATGTGTGGATGTTGGGGAGAACCAATATCGGCCAGGTATCAGCTGAGGTGTTTTTTGCGCTGTATTCCAAAAGGCATGCTGAGGTAAACGGCTCAGCACTGCCCGATGGCGAAGTTCCTGGGCTGTGGTCGGCAGCTAAGAAAGTTCCGCTCGAAACCCTTGCTCAAGCAATTGAAGGTAACAGCGGATTGCAAGGCGAAACGAGAGATGTTCTCCTTGAATTCGGGCATGAACTTGATGCCCGAATTTCCTCTGCTGTTAACAAGGCGCTGAGTAATTCAGCTGATCCGCGAACACCACATGTTGTTTTCCCATTGATGGGTTCCGCCAGTCGCTAGGATCACATTAATGGACATTGCGACATGGGTTCTTCTGGGGATTTTGTCAGCATGTTTCTTTGCAGTTGGTGTAATGGTTCTTGCACTACCTCGCGATATGTTTCTCCACAAAATGGGTGTGCGTGCAGACTGGGATAATGCTGTACCCCATACAATGTACAAACTTTCGGGTGTATTCGAAATCTTGGGTGCAGTGGGTTTGGTACTGCCTCTAGCAACAGGCATCGCCAAAGACCTTGTACTTCTGGCTGCCGTTGCATTAATTGCTTTGATGGGAATTGCCATCGGTGTTCATATAGGAATTCGCGACAGCGGCGTCTCGATGTATAAACCGATTGTGCTGACGGTTGGGCTCGTTGTTTTTCTGGCTCTTAAACACTAATTAGTAAATGTCAACCTGAGCCTGCGAAGGATCTCCGCACAGCGGTCTACGAGATTCACTGTGCTTATTGTTCGAATCTCTTCGACCGCACGAGAATTGCACTCGTACCTCGTTTATCCTCGTGCGGTCGAAGAGATTCGAACTCCCGACCTCCTGCTCCGTAGGCAGGCGCTCTATCCAACTGAGCTACGACCGCTTAAGGTGGAATATTCTAATTCACTAGACAAATAGCACAACAATCGCGTCTTTTATAAGGTCGAAGAGTTTCACTGTGCTTATTGTTCGAATCTCTCACGCACAGCAAGCTGTGCTTCGAGATTTCGAACCGCCGACCTCCTGCTCCGTAGGCAGGCGCTTTCACAAGGAGCGACAGAGGAGTGACCGCGAGGCACGTGAGCTTTGCTTGCGTGCCGACAGAAAAACCCAGAACTGAGCTACGACCGCTTTAGGTGAAGCATTCTAATTCACTAGGCAAATATGACAGCAATCGCGTCTATGTTTGGGGTCGACCTAAACAAGACCAGGCTTCTTGGCGGCTTCCTTGATCACTTTTTTCAGAGTGGTTAAATTTAAATCTTCAAGCTTTTTGAATCGAATACAACTTTTACCTACACTCACTTTACCTAAATCATTCTTATATTTTTCGGCAATGTATTGGCCATCATCAACCGAGCAAACATAAATACTTATGTATTGTTTTTGGTTCGCTAATGCAATCGTTGGCCATTCAATGTCTTCTTTTTTATAGTTTTTATATGGGAACGATCCGTAACCAAGCATGTTGCTCGCAAAATGCGGCTCGAGCTTTGGGGCAACTTCTTGAATAAAGTTATGAAGGAACACGATCGCATCTTTGCGGTCGGCAGGGACTGCCGCAATGTAACTATCAATATCGTTTTCTTTAGATTCCTTGAACATATTCATGAAAAAATTCTACCAACTGACAAGTCGCTGTGTTCCTAGTAAGTCGATTTCCATCAACTATGGCAGTGTAAATCCCTCTGCCCTGGTGTATGCGATCCCAAAAGCAGGTTCACCACTGTTCACGCGCAGACTATGGTCGGGGTCGTGGATGCCAAAGTAGTAATCACGATACGATAACGCCTCTACCTTTGGAAGAAACGGAGTTCCATCCAAAGCTTGTAATACTTGCCTATACAGCTCTGCATTATCTACAGGATCTACTTTTGTTTTGTATCCGTATTGACTCGTGGGGAGTGGATTATTTATTGAGTACAGAGGACACATGCGTATTCGTATCGGTGATGTTCCGCAAAACTCTTCAGTAAAGGGGATGTGTGCATGGGCCTGGTAACCAACCGGCATTGCCTTTGCTCGCAGCAAGCGTGCTGCTTGACGCAATCCCGCTAACAAATCAACAAAATATTGTGGATCATCGAACTGAGAAAAATTAGTTAATGGCGTTTGTGCGTTGTTGGCAACGACCAACTCGTTTTCATGTTGGGCGTTGATGGGGACATAAATCTTTGTTCCGCCGACGGAACTATCAAGAGATTGCACGACTTGATTACTGGCTGCTCCTCTTAGTTCGTATTCGAATTGGGAAGAAAACGCAGGTCCTCCGTTACCTGCTTGTTCTTGAGCAAGGTTGTGCTCGAGGTCATTAACCTTTTGTATTGTCTCTCCTCGAAACTCTCCTTTCTTAACGAGATAAAGTTGTACATGGAAATGGGATACAGAACCCGTGACATCTCCATAATTGATAGTGAGGAGAACATGAGAAAACACGTCTTCTTCTGCAACTACTTGTAGAAACCAATGGATGGCGTCCGCAAGTTGCACGATATCATCATTGTGAGCCTCTGCAATATCCTCAAAATGGCAATAGGGAAGCACTGCTAAATAGGAATCAGGGATGACGGGCAATCCATTTTCAATGATCATCGCTCGATCAAGACCCTCACCCGGCAGTTGACCTTCAACGGTGCGGAACAAATTATCGTCGACAAATCTTTCACTCATGCAAAAGACAGAACAGGGTTTATTGGCTGGTGGTTCGAATTCCTTGAGATATTTTGGGTGAAATTCTGGTGGGGCAGGAAGAGTTTTTTTAGCGCCAATGGGTACATTTCCTGTTCCCCAATAAGTTCTAAGACCCGTAAATGGATCAATACGTTGTTTGTAGTCGCCGAAGGTAGATGTGAGTCTGTGATCTACGGAATGTGGATGTCTGCGTCCTTGCATTACCGGATTTTAGATGACTAAGCACCCAATAGGCCAAAGTCGGATTGATTAAAAAAATGGCGGAGGGCGAGGGATTTGAACCCTCGGTCCATCTTACGACGGACACTTGCTTAGCAGGCAAGCCCATTCGGCCTCTCTGGCAGCCCTCCTCTGGTGGTGTTTTATTATAAGGTAGGGCTTAAGCCCATCCGGCACTGCAACCACTCGCGGCAGCCCTCCATTTATTGTCGAAGCACCGGCAAAGCCGGTTGCTTCTCGCGGTCGCTCCTCTGTCGCTCCCTGTGATGGGTCGCGGCGGTAGCTCTCCGTATTCCTTCGTTTGTAGATTATGCTCAGTTTCGCGCCCTTCGGGATGCGATGAGCCTAAGGTCTCATCGCTCGCTGCAAATTTCGCAGAATCTACAAACTTCACTCAGTCTGAGTTTCCTCATTCTTAATGAGTGGCTTACCAGTATAGGATGCAGGCTTTGTTGAGCTGATCTCCAAGCAAGATGTAGAGGTGGATTGTGGTTACTCGACGATGGAGGCAATCTTTTCGAGAGTTTTTTCAATGCTGGCCAGATTTCTTTGAGGATACTTCACTAAGCGAAGGCCGA